>NZ_BAAAZG010000017.1:119050-190410 GCF_039536785.1 Actinomadura miaoliensis | reverse complement strand
CCGCGCTCCCGCAGGGCCGCGAACACGGCTGGGACGAGCCTCCGGCGGATCCCCCGCCCGACGTGCTGGACGAACTCGTCCCGGACCTCGGGCGGACGTTCCGCCGGGCGCGGGCCGAGCGGCGCCTGCTGTACGGGTACGCGGAACGCCGGGTCACGACGACGTACCTGGCCACCACGTCCGGAACACGCGCGCGGCACGTCCAGCCGGCGGGCCTGCTCGACCTGACGGCCAAGACCTCCGACCACTCGGCGTCCGCCTGGGCCGGCACCGGCACGACCGGCCGCTGGGACGTCGCCGGCATGCACGACCGGTTGGGGCGCAGGCTGGGCTGGTCGCGGCGCCGCGTCGACCTGCCCCCGGGATCGTACGAGGTGCTGCTGTCCCCGTCGTGCGTCGCCGACCTGATGATCCACCTGTACGGGGCGGCGGGCGCGGCGGACGCCCTCGGCGGCCACGGCCCGTTCGCCGCGGACCCCGGAGGCACCGGCACCGGCGGCACCGGGCTCGGGGTCGGCGAGCGGCTCACCGACCAGCCTCTGACGCTGAGCGGCGACCCGGCCGCGGCGGGGCTGGAATGCGCCCCGTTCCTGGTCGCCCGCTCGTCCGGGCCGGTGGTCTCGGTGTTCGACAACGGGGTGCCGCTGCGGCCGACGACCTGGATCAGCGGTGGCGTGCTGACCGCGCTGGTGCACACCCGGGCGTCCGCGCGGCAGGCCGGTCACCCCGTCACCCCCTGGATCGACAACCTGGAGTTGCGCGGGGAGGGTCCCGGGCGGACGCTGCCGGAGATGGTGGCCGCGACCAGGCGCGGGCTGCTGCTGGGCTCGCTGTGGTACCTGCGCGAGGTCGACCCCCGGTCGCTGCTGCTGACCGGGCTCACCCGCGACGGCGTCCACCTGGTCGAGAACGGCGAGATCGTGGGGGCGGTGAACGGGTTCCGCTTCAACGAGAGCCCGCTGCGGCTGCTGGAACGCGTCACGGAGGTGGGGCGCACCGAGCGCACGCTGCCCCGGGAGTGGGGCGACCACTTCACCCGCGTGGCCATGCCGCCGCTGCGGATCGCCGGCTTCACCATGTCTGCGGTCAGCGCCACCCCGTGACACCGGTCAGGGCGCGACGGCGCGCACGCACAGGGCGGTCGACGGAAGCGGGATGACACCGCCGGCGGCGAACGGCGCCACGGCCGCGCCGACCGCCTCCCACGTCGCGGGATCGTCCTCCGAGCCGTAGCGGTCGCGGAGCAGGCCGAGCAGCCGGGGCGGCGTCATCGCCTTGGTGATCTCGACGTACTCGCCGGGGCCGTCCAGCCGGAACGGCACGGTGAACGCGGTCACCGACACGTCCTGGAAACCCGCCGCGATCAGGTCGGCGGCGAGGCGCCCCGGGTCGGACATGCTGAACGGGCCGGGCAGGCCGGGCGGTGGCGGGGGCAGGTCGAGCCGGTCGGCCAGCACCCGGTACCCCAGCGACATCATCGGCGCGGCCTCCGGCTCGGCCCACACGGCGGCGGCCAGCACACCGCCGGGCACCAGCACCGCGCGCAGTCCGCGGAACGCCGCGACGTGGTCGACGGCGAACATCAGGCCCAGACGGCTGAGCACCACGTCGAACGCGCCTTCGGGCTGGCCGAGGTGCTCGACGTCGCCCTCGGCGAACGCGACGTTGCGGCACCCGTGCAGCCGGGCCCGCCGACGCGCCACCGCCAGCATCGCGGGCGAGATGTCGACGCCGACGACGCGTCCGCCCGGCCCGACCGCGGCCGCGGCGTTCAGCGCCGGTTCGCCGATGCCGGTGGCGACGTCGAGCACGCGCCGGCCGGGCCGCACGTCCGCCAGGTCCAGCAGGCGGCGGGTCAGCGCGGCGCCGCCGCGCTCGAAGATCTCGTGGGTGGCGTCCCAGCCCGCGCTGATGGCGTTCCAGGACCGCCGCTGCTCGGTCTTGACCTGCTCGGGATCGATCACGTGTCCTCCCGTCACTGCGCGCCTGGGGCGGCCGGGGCGTGGTGCAGCGCCGCCATGTGCGCGGGCGTGGCTCCGCAGCAGCCGCCGACGATGTCGACGCCGGACTCCTCCCGCCAGCGCGCGACGCGTTCGGCGAACCGCTCGGGGGTGACGGCGGCGGGCAGGACGCGGTCGACGTGCCGCCCGCGCGGGATCCCGCCGCGGTCCTCCAGGTTGGGCGCGACCCCGACGGGCCCGTCGCAGGCGTCGCGCAGCACCCGCAGCGCCGTCTCGGTGTCGTCCAGGGACGCGCAGTTGACCAGCGTGGCGGCGGCGCCGTCGCGTTCGACGGCGCGGGCGGCGTCGGCCAGCGGCTCGCCCGACAGCAGCCGCGCGCCGTCCGCGCACACGAAGCTCACCCAGGCCCGGCCGCCCGCCGCCCGCACCTGCTCCAGCGCGACACGCGCCTCGCGGGCGCGGTTCATGGTCTCCACGAGCACCAGGTCCACGCCCGCCCCCACCAGCTCCGCGGCCAGCCGGCGGTGTTCGGCGCGCAGCTCCTCGTCGGGCGGGACGAGGTCGGGCCGGTAGCAGTCCTCGACGGGCGCCATCGCCCCCGCGATCAGCACGTCCTCGGCCTTGGCGGCCGAGCGCGCCGCCCGTGCGACGCCGACCGCGGCGTGCACCATCCATCCGAGCCCGGCCGAGTCCAGCCCCAGCCGGCGCAGGGCGCGCGGGTTGCACCGGAACGTGTTGGCGGTGATCACCTGCGCGCCCGCCGCGATGTGGCGTTCGTGCACCTCGCGCAGCAGGCGGCGGTGGCCCTCGCCGTTGAGCGCCAGCGTGCTCCACCAGGGCGCGCGGACGGGCAGGCCCGCGCGCTGCAGCTCGGTGGCGGTCGCGCCGTCGAGCCGCACCGGCTCGCCCGTCGTCGGCCGGACGGTCATGGCATCCCTCCGTGTCGCAGTGCGGTGAGCAGGTCGTCCAGCAGGTCCGCGGGGTCCTCGATGCCCGCCGACACGCGGATCAGGTCGTCGGTGACGCCCAGCCGCAGCCGGACGTCGCGCGGGACGGCGGCATGGGTCATCGTGGCGGGACGCTCGACGAGGGAGCGGACCCCGCCGAGGCTGACCGCCACCGAGAACAGCCGCAGACGGCCCAGTGCCCGGTCCGTGTCGCCCAGGTACCGGAAGCTGAACACCGAGCCCGGCGCCGACATCTGCCGCGTCGCCGTCTCGTAGCGGGGATGCTCGCGCAGCCCCGGATAGTGCAGCGCGCCGACGTGCTCGCAGTCGCGCAGCGCCGCCACCAGGGCACGAGCATTCTGCACCTGCCTGGCGGTGCGCAGCGACAGCGTCTTCAGGCCGCGGTGCACCAGGAAGCAGTCGAGCGCGCCGGGGACGCCGCCGATCGTCGCCCGGTGGGAGCGGAAGGCGCGGTCCAGCTCCGCGTCGTCGTGGACGAGGGCGCCGCCGAGGACGTCGTAGTGTCCGGCGATGGACTTGGTGGTGCTGTAGAGCGACACGTCCGCGCCGAACCGCAGCGGCTGCTGCAGGGCAGGACCGGCGAAGGTGTTGTCGACGACGACGCGCACGCCGCGTTCACGGGCCAGCCCGCACACCTCCTCCAGGTCGACCACCTTCAGCAGCGGGTTGGTCGGCGTCTCGATCCACATCAGGCCCACGTCGTCGCCGAGCGCGGCGGCCACGGCGGACCGGTCGGTCAGGTCGACGTGCTCGACACCGATGCCGTACCGGGCGGCCGTCTGGAACAGGGCGTGCGTGCCGCCGTAGACGTCATCGCACGCGACGAGCCGCTGCCCCGGACGCAGCAGTGCCAGCACGGCGGCCCCGGCCGCCTGTCCCGAGGCGAACACGGTCGAGAAACGGGCGTCCTCCAGCGAGGCCAGGCACTGTTCCAGGCCTTCGGCGGTGGGGTTCTCGCCGCGCGCGTAGAAGTAGCGCGGCGGGTCCTGGACGCGGCGTTCGAAGGTGGTGGCGACGTGCACCGCCGGGACGACGTCGCCCGTCCCGGCGTCGGCCTCCTGGCCCACGTGCACCAGCCGGGTGTCGAAGCGCATGTTCGGTCCGCCGGTCATGTCACAGGAACCGTGCCGTGGGGCGCTCACGGGTCCACGTCCCGGGTCGTACGGTGCGCAGCGCGCCGGCCACCAGGTCCACCTCGTCCTCGCTGTTGTAGACGGCGAACGACATCCGCACCGTGCCGAGCAGGCCGAGATCGTCGAGGAGGTCGGCGGCGCAGTGCACGCCGCCGCGCACCGCGACGCCGTGCGCGTCCAGATGCCCGCCCACGTCGTAGGGGTGGACGCCGTCCACGACGAAGGAGACGATGCCGCTGGGGTCGGCGCCCGGATCGCCCACGACCCGTACCCGGTCGATCTCGCCCAGCGCCGCCACGGCGTAGCGCACGAGCGCCCGGTCGTGCCGCCTGACGGCGTCCCACCCAAGCCCGTGCAGGTAGCGCAGGGCCGCCGCCAGCCCCACGGCGCCCTCGATGTTGGGCGTGCCCGCTTCGAACCGGCCCGGGGCGGGGAGGTACCGCACCGGGCCGGTGCGTGTGACTCCCTTCACCGTGCCGCCGCCGACCTGGTAGGGGGCCGTGTCGGCGAGCAGGTCACGCCTGCCGTACAGCACGCCGACGCCCATCGGCCCGTACACCTTATGGCCGGAGAAGCAGTAGAAGTCGGCGTCCAGTTCCCGCACGTCCACCGGACGGTGCGGGACGGCCTGCGCGCCGTCCACCACGATGGGGACGCCGTTGCGGTGCGCGACGCCGGCCAGCGCGCGCACCGGGTTGACGGTGCCGAGGACGTTGGACACGTGCGCCACCGCCGCCAGGCGGACCCGGGGACCGAACGCGGCGGAGAAGTCCTCCCGCGACACCCTGCCGTGCGCACCGACCGGGACGACCACGAGTTCGGCGCCCGCCTCCTCGCACAGCCGCCGCCAGGGCAGCAGGTTGGAGTTGTGCTCCATCCCCGTGACGACCACCTGGTCGCCCCTGCCCACGACGCGCCGTCCGAACGTGCCCGCCACCAGGTTCACCGCGTCGGTGGTGCCGCGGCAGAACACGATCTCGTCGGCGTGCGCGGCGCCGATGGCGCGGCGCACCGCCTCGCGGGCCCGGTCGTAGCGGTCGGCGGCGGCCCGGCTGAGCGCGTAGTGGCCGCGGCCGACGTTGCCGTTGACCGTGGAGTAGTAGTCGACGATCGCGTCCAGGACCGCGCGCGGCTTGTGCGTCGTGGCCGCGTTGTCCAGGTACACCAGGGGGTTGCCGTCGAACCTGGCGGACAGGATGGGAAAGTCGGCTCGTACCGCTTCGGGCAGGCGTGCCGGGTGCGCGTCGCCGGGCGGGGCCGGCGGCGGGGGGCCGACCTTCGCGGTGGCCCGCGACGGATCGTCCATCACGACTCCTCTCCTGTGGCGCCGAGGTCGAACATGCGAGGGAACGCCTCGACGAACTCCTCGGCGAACCGGAAGACCTTCTGCTGGGGGTAGGGGCGGTGGTGCGGCGGGACGTATCCGGGCTCGCCGCGCCGGGGCAGCCGCCCGTCGCGCAGGCGCAGGTGCGGGCCGTAGAAGAACCAGGCGACCTGCCCCACCTGCTCGGTGAACAGCACCGGGTGCACGTCCGGCGGGTAGAGGGCCATCTGGCAGAACGCGGCCCGGAACTCGCCCGCCGGTCCGAACCCGTGCCCGAACATCAGGTGCCCGAAGACGTCGTGGACGGCTCGGAACAGGTCGTTGTGGCACAGTTCGACGCCGTCGACCTGGACACCGGAGGGTTCGCGCATCGGATGCCGTCGATCCGTGGCGCAGGACGGGCCGTGCCCGGCGCGGGTCGGGTACACCCACAGCACGCCGCTGCTCCGCACGCGTCTGCGCAGGTCGCGGGAGTCGCGGTAGGGCTGGCCGGGCGACGTCCACGGCCGGACCGTGATGCCCGCCTCGGTGGTGATCGACCGATACAGCTCGGCCGTCCGGCGCTTGAGTTCGCGGTACTGTGCGCGCAGTCCGGCGTCGTCCTGCAGGGCGGGCGCGGCGTGGTGGTGATCGGCCATCCGGCGGCACAGCTCCTCGTCCAGGGACAGCCGGGCCTCTCCCCGCCGGGATATCTCGTGACCTGGTGCGTCGCGGCGTTTCAGCCGGTGGTCGACGTGACGCTGCGCCACCCGTACCAGGACGGGGCCGGCACTCCGCTCGTCGATCACACCGGACCTCTCGAACACTCGAAGGTCGGACGAAGACTTTAAGAGTATATAGCAATCGCTCCGGCGGGTCGGTGCCCACCGGAGCGATCGGCGCCCGGCCGCACGGCCGGGCGCGCAGCGTCTCAGCCGCGCTCGCGTCCCGGATAGTCGTTGCCGGCGTACCAGTCGCCGCGGCCCCGCGGGAACATGTCGAGGATGTTCCACACGGGGTTGAGCAGGTCGATGCCGCGCTCGGTGTCGTCCAGGAAGTTGGCGGGCAGCGAGTAGAAGTGCCGCACCCGGTCGCCCTCCCTGAGCAGCACGCTGGCCATGGGCCGCTGCGCCCCGCCGGGCCGCTCGGCGTTCATGTCGGCGTTGAAACCGGTGCCGTGGCTGGACAGGATGCGCAGGCCGTCCCACCCGCGCCGCCGCGCCCACTCCCGCAGCTTGGGCAGCGGCGCCTTGCCGATGACGGCGAACGCGGCGTGCCGGCGGATGTGGTGGGACACCCCGTGGAACCCGTCCACCCACATCGAGCACATGGGGCACGCGGCGTCCTCGTCGGGGTGGAACATCAGGTGGTAGACGAACAGCGTGTCGTGCTCGCCGAACAGCTCGGCGAGCCGGGTGGCCCGGACCGGCTCGTCCCTGCCGAGGTCGCGCGGCCCCTCGCTGAAGGTGTAGTCGTCGAGCAGGGCGCCCCGCGGCATCCGCCGCCGCGCCGCGGCGACCTCCTCGATCTGGTCGCGCAGCCTGCGCTCGGCCCTGGCCAGCTCGATCCGCGCGTCGATGTACTCCTTGCTGGCACCGATGGGCCACATCGGCGGGATGTCCGTCCTCTGCTCCATGCACCGGCCTCCTTCAGCGGCGTCGTCCCGGCGGTGTCGGAGCTCTCGACTATAGGGAACGCTAGCTTCCTGCGACGAGGGATCGCCGTACGCAGGGACTTTCCCGATCATCACTTCACCTTCATATGCCTCCCATAATGCCACTCATGGCACATTGCCCCAGGCCATCGGCGAACGACGACGGGCGGGACCCGGCCTGCCGGATCCCGCCCGATCGCGATGGGGACGCTCCGGGACGGGGGCGGTCGCCCCCGTCCCGGCTAGTTCGCGTCCTTGTAGAAGGACTCGGTGTAGCGGCGGTACTCGTCGCGGGACAGGTACCCGTCGCCGTCGGTGTCCCAGCTCTGGAAGGCGTCCACGGCCTCCTTCGGGGCGAGGCCGTGGGTCTTCTGGGACGCCAGCCACTCCTGGATGGAGATCTGGCCGTCGTTGTCGGTGTCGGCCAGGTCGAACGCGGCCATCGCCAGCGGGATGGCGATCTCGTCGACGAAGCCGGGCTGGGCGTGCGCGGCGGTGAACTCCTCCTTGCTGATCTTCTTGTCGCCGTCGACGTCGTGTCCCTCGATCGACGACCACAGCCTGTTGCCGAGGTCGACCAGCCGCCGCCAGTCGTCGCTGCCGGGCGTCACGCCGAACTCGTGGGTCCAGCTCGCGATCAGAGCGTCGATGTCGCTCTGAACGATCTCGCCGTCGTTGTCGGTGTCGTAGTAGCCGAAGACCTCTTCGTACTTCTCCCGCTGCACCTCGGTCGCCATGTGTACCCCTTTCCGAAGCCGGATGCGGATGCGGACTTCTCGGCGAGCCGCCTGTCTCCCTTGGGCGGATCTCCCGCAGAGACTGACTCGGTGATTCCGTAGCGATTTCTAGTTCCGGTAGGTGCCGTTCAGGACGTCGTCGAGACGGACGGACTTGACCCGGCGCGCCTCGAAGTCGCAGTACCACAGCTGGTAGCCGTCCCAGGTCAGGCCGGTGGGACGGCCCTCGACGCGGACCGCGCCGCGCGGCCTGCCCGTGGCGGCGTCGACGGCGCGCACCGTCGCGGCCTCGAACTCCGAGTACAGCACGGTGCCCGCCACGTGAGTCAGCCCGGACGGGGCGCCCTCCACCGGGTGCTCCCGCCGCACCGTCATGGTCGCGAAGTCGCGCAACTGGACGACGGCGGGGGCGCGCAGGCACATCCAGACCCCCTCCGGGCCGGCCTCCACGCCGCACAGCCGGCCGCCGGGCGGCGCCACCTGCCGTTCCTCGACGATCTCGCCGGTCTCCGGGTGGACGAGCAGCAGCCGCTTGGGACGTCCGCCGACCTGGCAGAGCAGCCCGTCGTGCCAGGTGAGGTCGGCGCGCACGCGCGGGCAGTCCAGGGTCCGCACCACCGCGCCGCACGCGGGTTCGATCGCGAAGATCTTCCCGGCGTCCTGGTCGGAGTGCCACAGGAGCCCTTCGGCGAAGGTCAGCCCGCACATGTAGTCGGCGGGCGCGGGCAGTGAACGCACCACCGGGACGGGCCTGACGGCCGGTGCCGTCGCCATCGCGGATCCTCCTTTCCCGGAGCGGTGACCCGGCGCCCCGGTCAGCGGGGCGGGTCGAGCCAGAGGTTGGACAGGTCGAACCAGCGGTCGATGGTCGGCATCGCGATCGCGTTGCGCACCCGGTCGCCGCGCAGGTGCGGGATGGTGGGGGCGTGCACGAGGATCGGCACGATCGCCGCGTCCTCCATCACCCGGCGGTCGACCTCGTGCCAGGCGGCGCGGGCGCGGTCGGGGTCGACCGCGCCGAGCGCCTCCTCGATCAGCCGGTCCACCTCGGGGTCGCTGTAGCAGCCGTAGTTGCCGGTGCCGCGCGAGCAGTTGGTCTGGAACATCGGCTGCAGGAACGCGCGGCCGTTGTTGCCGAACCAGTCCGGTGTCCACGACGGGGCGGTCAGGTCCCACAGCCCGGCCCGCGCGTTGTCAGGATCCTGGAGGAACCGGTAGTAGTCGGCGTGGCCCATCGGCACCAGCCGCACCGCGATCCCGGCCTTCTCCAGGTCGGCGGCGTAGGACCGGGCCACTTCGGGGTTGGCGTCCACGTCGCGGTGGACGGCGACGAGTTCCAGCCCGTCGGGGTGGCCGGCCTCGGCGAGCAGCGCACGCGCCCGGTCGGGGTCGCCGCGGTCGTCCGGCGTCGGGTACAGGTCGTAGTCCTCGTAGCCGTCATTGCCGGGCGGGATCGCGGTGCGCGCCGGGCGCATCACCGTGCCGGCGGCCAGGTCGTGGTAGATCCGCTGGATCGCCGCCTTGTCGATCGCGTAGGCGATGGCCCGCCGCACCCCGGCCTTGCCGAGCGCGCCGCCGCAGTTCGGGCTGACCACGTTGAACACCAGGTACGGGTTGAGCGCGTAGCCCAGGTCGTTGCCGGGGTCGGTGGGGTCGATCTCGTACGGCTCGGTGACCGGGGACGCCCACGACAGGTCCGCCGCCCCCGACCTGATCCTGGCGCCGACCTCCTCCGGGGTGGCCTTCTCCATGGTCACCTCGATGGACTGGACGTACTGGTTGCGCACCGGGTCGGTCTCCTTGCGCCACACCGGGTTGCGTTCCATCCGCAGCCGCCTGCCGTGGACGTAGTCGACGAGCCGGTACGGTCCGTTCGACCGCACGTCGCGGCGGAACTCGTCGCTGTCGGGCACGTGGGCGTCGTATTCGACGGGCGCGGGCGAGGCGAACGTGAGCGCGAGGATGTTGAGGAAGTCGGCGGCGGGACGCAGCAGCTCGAACACCAGCGTGTCGTCGTCCACGGCGAACATCCCGGGGATGTCGTGGGAGTTCTGGAAGCCCGCCAGGTCGGCGGCGGTGGCGTCCTTTCCGGGCACCGCGGCCGCGTACTCCTCGCAGAACTCGCGCATGCCCCGGATGGTGCTGGTGAAGTAGCGGATGCCGCCCGCGCCGATCACCGGGTTGCACATGCGCTTGAAGCCGCGGACGAAGTCGTGCGCGGTCACCTCGCGGGGCGGGGTGGTGTCCCACATGACGCCGCGGCGCAGCGTGACCGTGTAGACCTTGTGGTTGGCGCTCAGGCCGCCGTTGTGGGTGGAGGGGATGTCGACGGCGATGTCGGGGACGGGGGTGACGGCGCGCCAGTCGCGCAGGTCCTTGACCGGCGCGTAGGTGAACAGCTGGCGGGCGAACAACCGGATGATCTGACCGCCCAGCATGTAGTACGCGCACGCGGGGTCGACGTGGTCCATGCTGCCGGGGCCGTAGAGCCGGAGCACTCCCCCGTAGGTCGGCTGGCCGCTGCTCATGGGTGGGGCACCTTTCCGTGGCGTGGGGTCGTGTCGGTGGCGGTGGGTTCATGTCCGTGGCGTGGGGGCATGTCCGTGCCGGCCCGGAGTCACGCCATCTCGTCCGCCAGCCGGCCCATGACGTCGACGGCGTGGTCGATCTCCTCGCGGGTGTTGAACAGGTGGGTGCACACGCGGGCCGCGTAGTGCATGTGCGGGGAGCCGGGCACGTCGAACTCGACCCAGCGGATCCAGATCCGGTGCTCGCGCTCCAGCCGGTCCACGAAGAGGTTGATCTTCTTGGGGTTCCACGCGTCGTGCGGCGCGCGGAACGGCCGGAAGCTGATCAGCGGCGAGCGCAGCCGGGGGTCGGCGGGCGAGTGCAGCGCCCGCTCGCCGAACCGCTCGGCGAGGCGGTCGCGGGCGTGGTCGCCGAGCTCCATGATCCGCCGCTCGATGCGGCCGCGGCCGATGGCGTTCCACATCTGGCACGCCCTGGTCAGCGCGGCGGCGCGGGCGATGCCGGCGCTTCCGGCGCTCTGCAGGTAGTCGCCCATGTTGCAGGTCTCGACGCGGGTGGTGGTGCGCGGCGGCATGGGGCCGAGCATCGGGTACCAGGTGGAGATGACGGGCCAGAACGGCGGCAGCGGCAGCGGGTTGTGCTCGGGGATCACCTTGTTGCGCACGTACAGCAGGCCGGTGCCGAGCGGCCCGCACTGGAACTTCGAACCGGACCCGGTCATGAAGTCCACGCCGAGGGCGCGCAGGTCGGCGTCCAGCATGCCGGGCAGCAGCGCCCCGTCCATCACGGTGACGATCCCGTGCCGCTGCGCCAGGTCGCACAGCGCGCGGACGGGCATCCGGGTGCCGGTGAACAGGGTGACGGCGGCGAAGAACATCACCCGGGTGCGCGGGGTGATGGCGGCGGCGAACAGCTCGACGATGTCCTCGGCGCGCACGTCCGGCCCGGACGGGAGGGTGATGGTCCGGACGGTCAGCCCGGTGCGGTTGTGCACCAGGTTGAGGTTGGACAGCACCGAGTAGCACTCGTGCGTCGTGGTGAGCGCCTCGTCGCCCTCGCCGAGGTCCAGGCCCGCGATGACGCGCGCCATGCCCTCGGTCGAGTTGTGGCAGATGACCATCTCGTCCTGGTCGACGCCGAAGTCCCCGGCGATGGCGGCGCGGTACTCGGGATACAGGGTCGGCGGGTAGATGTCGCGCAGGCTGCCCGTCCATTCCCGGGTGACGCGTTCGTGGACGTCGAGCACCTCGTGCGGCACGGCGCCGACGGTTCCGGTGTTGAGGTGCACCGTGCCGGGGCGGAGGGTGAAAAGCGACCGGATGTGGTCCCAGGACGCGGTGCCCAGATGCCTGTCGGGGCAGTGGGCGCGGCGGTCGCCGTCATGGCCGGGGAGAGGGGAAAGCGTGCCGGTGCGGTCGGCGGAGACGCTCTGACCCACGGGGACCTCCATAGTGAAATCGCTATATATAATTAAAGTAACTCACCGGGTGGGCGGGAGCAAGGGCTCGCGGAGCAGCCGGCCGAAGCGCTCCGTGACGCCCGCGCCCGGCTCCCCCTCGGGGCCGTCCGCACGGGCGCCGTCGGCACGGTCCCCCGCGAGCCAGGCGGAGACCAGGCGGGCGCCCTCGATGTAGGTCGTGACGTACGCGCGCCACAGCGGGTCGAGCAGGAACCGCACCATGTGCCGTGCCCGCCCGTCCTCGATCAGCAGCCAGCGCCGCAGGTACGCGACCGCCTCGTCGGCGTCGGCGCCCCGGTCGTGCAGCAGGATCGCCGCGTCCTGCCGGGCCGGGAACAGCCGCCTCATCTGCGTCATCACGTGCTGCATCCGCTCCCCGTCCACGCGCAGGCCCAGCTCGCCGAGGATCTCGGCGGTCCACGGCCCCCACGCCCGCCCCAGGACGGCGTCCAGGGCCGTTTCGGCCAAGCCCTCGGCGAGCAGGCCCTGCGGGGTGTTCACCAGGGACAGCACGTGCTCGCCCTGCCCCTGCCCGTCGACCAGCACCGCCTCCTTCACGCAGTGCTCGGTGTGGTGCCCGGGATAGCACTCGTGCGCCGCCACCAGCGGCAGCGCGCCCAGGTCGCGTCCGGCGAGCGCGTTGAGCGAGACGGTCGAGCGGAAGCGGCCGCGGTAGCGGTTGAAGGCGTTCCACGGCGGGTCCTGGACGACCTCGTACTCCACGTGCTCTCCGGCCGGAAGGCCGTAGCGCGACGCCACGACGGACCGGAGCTCCGCCGACACCGCGCCCATCGCGCGCCGCAGCAGCGGCGGCGGGACGGCGTTGCGCCGTCTGAACTCCTCCACGCGGGCGCGCAGCGGCCCGGGCCCCGGCAGCAGCTCGTCCAACGCGTCGTGCGCGGCGGCGTACTCGTCGGGGTCGCCCAGCGCCACCTCCACCTGGAAGTACGCCGCGACCTCGGCCAGGAACGCGATCGGTTCCCCGGCCAGCCGCCGCGCCGCGCACTCCAGCGCGGTGAGCTGCCCGGCCAGGAACCGCCGGCGTCGTTCGTCCAGCGGGCCGTCCGGGAGCCGCGCGAGCAGCCGCGCGGCCTGCCCGGCCAGTTCGGCGGGCGGACGCGGCGGCTCGGCGTCCACCCGCCGCGCCAGGTCCGGGTCGCCGAACCAGCAGTCGACGTAGCCGTCGATGTGCCGGCCCATGCGCAGCCCCAGCAGCAGGTAGTCGCGCACGATCGGGTCGTCGGCGGCGTCCGCCGTCATGGCCGCCTCCTCCGTTCGGCGGGGCCCGGTCACCGGGCGCCGAACAGGCCGCGGTTGAGCACCGGCCGGGCCGTCTCCTGGAAGTCGATGCCGGGGTCGAGGTCGCGGATCGTGCCCTCGATGACCAGCAGCGACAGCAGCGGGAAGATCAGCTCGGGCGCGGCGTGCACGCCGTGGGCGCGCTGCAGGGCGAACATCTCGGTGGCGAACGCGACCAGGCTGAACTCCCGGGCGGGCAGGCCGTGGCTGCGTTCCACCAGGTCGGCCATGCGGTCCAGGAAGCCGTCCAGGTCGGCGCCGGGGCGCGTTCCGGCCGCGCTCTCGACCACGATCTCGGCGCAGCGGCGGCCCCGGCCCACCGACATGTTGAGGAAGAACTCGGCGAACAGGCGTCGCAGGCGCTCGCTCAGCCGCACGCTGAACCCCGCGTCCAGCACCACGACCTGCCCGTCGCGGGTGAAGTACAGGTTTCCGGGGTGCAGGTCGCAGTGCACGAAGCCGTCGACGAACAGCATCTGGTAGATCGCGGTCAGCGCGGAGGCGGCGAGCCTGCGGCGCGTCGCGGGCGGGCACGCGGCGGCGGTGCGCACATCCAGCTCGGGGATGAGCTCCATGACGACGCAGCGCGGCCGCGACGCGTGCGCGTAGACCTTCGGGACCCGCACGCGCGGCACGACCGCCAGGTTGTCGCGCAGGCGGGCCAGGCCGTCGGCCTCGCGGGCCAGGTCGAGCTGGCCGTGCACGGCCGCGCACATGTCCTCGACGACCGCGGCGACCGGCACGCCCCGCAGCATCGGCAGCCGGGCGACCAGGCGGGACGCCGCACGCACCAGCGCCAGGTCCCGGGCCATCACGCGGTCGACGTCCGGCCGCCGCACCTTGATCGCGACCTGCTCGCCGGTCGCCAGGACCCCGCGGTGCACGCAGGCGACGCTGCCGCCGGCGACCGGCCGCTCGTCGATCTCGGCGAACACGCCGTCCGGGCCGGTCAGGGCCGGGTCCGCCGCGTACGCCTCGGCGAGTGCCCGCCGCGTCTGCGCGGGGCCCGGCGGCGGCACCGCGTCCTGCAGCACCGACAGCTCGTCGCACAACGCCGCCGGAAGCACGTCCCGCCGGGTGCCCAGCACCTGCCCCGCCTTCACGAACGCCGGGCCCAGCGCCGTCAGCAGCGCGGTCAGGCGCCGGTAGACGTACCGCCGTCCCGACGAGCGGCCGCGCAGCGACGCGTGCGCCAGCCCGGCGAGCACGCCCGGCACCAGGACGACGACGGCGGTGGCCACGACCCGCACCGCCCGGCAGGCCAACGCGAACCTTCCCGGCGTCGCGTGCGGCGCGAGGCCCGTCACGGCGCCCGCTCCGCCCGCGCGATGCCCGGGACCTCGATGGCGCGCAGCTGGAACGTCGCGTGATCGCAGTACCAGATCAGGCTGCCGTCCCAGGCGATCCCGGTCGGGTTGCCCGGGACCGAGACCGACGCCACGTCCCGGCCGCGGTCCAGGTCGAGGAGGTTGATCGTGCCCGCGCGCTGGTCGGCGTAGGCGAGATAGCCGTCCGACACCGTGACGCCCGCGACGGCGTGGCGCACAGGGAAGCTGTCCACCAGCCGCAGGTCGTCCACGCCGCGCAGGTCGATGCGGCGCAGGTCCCCGTACCCCAGCCACAGCCCGTGCCGGGTGGCCTCCAGCCCGCACAGCACGGCTCCCGGACGGGGGTTGGGCAGCTCGCCGACCACCTCGCCGGAGTGCGGGTCGAGGACGCGCAGCACCCCGTGCGGCCCGGCGACCTGCACGAGGTAGCCGCCCAGCGTGGTCAGGTCGGTGCGGACGTCCCGGCAGGGCAGGCGCCGCGCCACCTCGCCGCTCGCCGGGTCCACCGCCATGATGAGGTTCTGGACGGCCTCCGAGCACCACAGGAACGTCCCGCTCCAGGTCAGCCCGCACAGCTTGAGGCCGCGTACCGGGATGTCGCGCACCGTACCGGCCGCGTACGGCATCACGGTCTCCCCACGGCGCCGGGCGAGGCCGTGTCCCCCGGTTGCGCGCCGCACTCCCCCGGTCCGCGCGAGGCGGCGGGCCGGACCGCCCGATCGAGCCCGCACTCCAGCCGCCAGTCGGTGGCCACCCGCACGCCCTCGGGACGGCGCACCCGCACGCGCAGGACGTCGCCCGCGGCGACCGGCGTGTGCCGCAGCGGCCAGATCCACACCGCCCAGTTGCACCCCGGGTAGGACGGGAAGTTCGACAACCGCACGTCCTCCGCGAGGGTGGCGGTGAAGAACCCGGCGACGGCGTGCAGCGTGCCGGGCCGGGTGACGACCAGGTCGCGGACGCGGCGCACGACCGCCGCGGACCGGTCCCCGATCCGGTTGTCGGCGATCGGCACCGGCTCGCTGAGCAGCGTCGGGCGGCGCTGGAAGAAGTGCAGCTGGGCGCCGGGCGGAGCGCACTCCTGGACGACGTCGAGCCGGTGCCCGAAGAAGTCCTCGCCCCACACCCCCCACCCCTCGCCGTCGAACTCGACGGCGGCCAGGTGGGTGACCAGCCGCTGCGGGACGACCCGGCCGCCGGGGGCGAGGTTGCCGCGCGCGAAGGCGTCGAGGACCTCCATCATCTGCTCCTCGGGGCCGAGGTTGCCCATCATCTCGGCGACGACCACGTCGGCCCGCTTCGGCAGCCGCACGGTCCGGGCGTCGGCGCGCACGACGGTCAGCCGGCCGCCGAGGTCGTTGTGCTCGGCGATCCGCGCGGCGACCGCGGCCGTGGCGGGGTCGGCCTCCACCGCGAAGACGCGCCCGGCGCCGTGCCGCAGCGCCAGCAGGGACAGCACGAGCGTGCCCGCCCCCACGTCGGCCACCACGTCGCCCGGCCGGACCGCGCGTGCGAGCGCCCGGTCGTAGGCCTCCAGCCGAGGCCGGTCGGCGAGCATCGCCTGGTGCATCAGCAAGAGTCGCTGGTCCATTCGGCACTCCCTCTCGGGCCTCTCCCGGACGTCTCGGGGCCGTCCGGGAGAGGCCGGCCGGCCGCGGCCGGCGGACGGGGCGGACACGTGCGCGGCGTGCGCGCGACCTCAGACGTTGACCGCTGCGGTCTCCCCGACGTGCGCGTCGCGCATCGCCAGGCGGACGCCGGCGAGCCTGGCCCGGACCGTCCCGTCATCGGTGACCAGCGCCGTGTCCGCGCCGGTCATGGCCAGCTCACTGCCGGTCGCCTCCAGGTCGCGCAGCCTGCCCGCCACGTGCACCGGCCCGGCCGCGTACAGGTTGCCGCTCGGCGTGACGATCTCGAACTCGGCGTCGATGTGCAGCTCGGCCGGGAAGCTCACCCGGCTCAGGCCCTCCTCGGTGCCCTCGCCGAGCGTCCCCCCGGAGGGCCGCGGCCAGCTGGCGCGCAGCATCACCCGGCCGCCGAGGGCGGCGCTGTGCCCGACCATCGCCACCCGCGCCAGCTGCGCGAGCACGCCCTGCCCGTCGTGCTTGTCGGGCCCGAACAGCAGGATCTCCGTCCCGGCCGCCATGCGGTGGTCGCCGGCCAGCTCGATGGTCTCGGTCCGGCCGTCGACCTCGACGTCGATCGCGCCCTCCAGCGACACCTGCATGATCAGCGAGGGGTCGACCAGCATCGACATGCACGGCCCCGCGCTGGCGGCGAAGAACACCGTCGGCGTCAGCCCCACGGGCTCGTTCTGGTCGTCGGCGGGGTACCACGCCTCGGGCAGCGTGGTGCCGCGCACCACGTTGGGCGCCTGGACGACGTCGAACGGGCCGTCGCCGCGCGGGCTGCCCAGGTACGGGCCGGTGAGCGGCTTCTTGTACGGCGGGATGCCGTCGACGACGCCGTAGATGTCGATGACGTTGCGGTGGGCCAGCCGCAGGGTGCTGGTCTCCAGGATGCCGAAGCGGCGGATGTAGAACTCGGCGGGGAAGTTCTTCCCCGGCACGATCTGCCGCACGTGCCCGGTGTTGGGCAGGAACGGGTTCGACAGGACCTGGATGCGGTCGTCGAGCTCGTAGCTGAAGCCCTTGATGCCGACCTCGGGCGCGCTGATCAGTTCCAGGTCCAGCTCGGCGTGGCCGCGCTCGTCGACGCGGTGCTCGAAGCCGGGCATCGGCCACTTGTTGAGCTGGACGAAGCCGGACAGGTTGATGGTCTCCCGGCGGCCGGCGTAGTAGTCGTCGCCGAAGACGACCGTCGCGGCGGCCAGGATGTGCGGACGGATCGGCTTGGGTTCGAGGTCGAGGGATTCGTACGTCTCGCGGAACATGCTCAAGCCAGACACCTCCAGCGTCTGTCGAGTCGATCCTCACCGGGCCCGGGCTGCGGACCCCGGTGACGGACCCAGGCGCCTATCACTATATTTTTCTATAGTTTTCTGTCAAGGCATCGTCCGCGGGCGGCACCTCCGGGGAGGCCGGCGCCGGCCCGCTCGCGGACGCCCCGCCGACCGGCCCGCACGCCACCGCGGATGCGCGTCGCCACTGGTCACGCACCTCCTCCGCCTGCGACTGCCCGACCGAGGTCACGACCAGCGCGTCGACCATGGGATGACGTTCCAGGGACACGGGTGACTCCTCTCATTGACGCGAGCATTCACTTTATTATTCGCTAGTGATGCCGTCCTCGAGGAGCTGATGCGGATGTTGGAGAGGTTCACCGGCCGCGCGCGGCGGGTCGTCGTTCCGGTCCGGAGGAGCGATCCGGACCGGAGGGCGGACGGTCCCGGGAGGCCCCGGCGCGGCGGGGTGCTCACCATGGTCGGTGCCGGGGACGTCGACCATCTCGACCCGGCCCTGGCGTACCACACCGTCACCCGCGGGATCGTCCGCGCCTACACCCGGCAGCTCGTCGGGTACCCGGCCGGACGGGACCGCGAGGCGGCGGGAAGGATCGTCGCGGATCTCGCCACCGAGGTGCCGAGCGCCGCCAACGGACGGGTCGCCGCGCGCGGCACCCGCTACACCTTCACGCTCAGGGACGGGGTGTGCTGGAACACCCCGTCCGGGGCCCGGCCGGTGACCGCGCAGGACGTCGTCCGCGGGATCAAACGGCTCGCCCACCCGATGGCGCCGAGCCCCGGCCTGCCGTACTTCCTGAGCACGATCGACGGCATGGCCGAGTTCCGCGACGCGCTGGCCAGGGGTCCCCGCACGCCCGAGGCCATCGCCGAACGCATGGAGCACACCGGCGTCCGCGGGATGCGCGCGGTCGGCACGACCGAGGTCGTCTTCACCATCAGGCACCCGGCGACCGACTTCCTGAACATGCTGGCGTTGCCGTTCGCCACTCCGGCGCCGGCCGAATACCTGCCGCATGTGCCGGGCAGTCCGGAGCTGAACGAGACGCTCATGTCGAACGGCCCGTACGAGGTGACCCGCCACGTCCGCGGGCGGCGGATCACGCTCGGACGCAATCCCGCCTGGGCGCCGGAGACCGACGGCCTTCGCGCCGCCCATGTCGACGGGGTGGACATCCGCCAGGGCGTCTCCGAGGAGGACGCCTACGAGCTGGTCGCGTCGGGCGCCGCCGACATGCTCTGGGACGTCCAGCCGCTCACCGCGAGACTGCCGGACCTGCTGCGCACCGGCGATCCCCGGCTGGAGGTCTGTCCGGCCGGCCTGCTCAGCCCCTACCTGGTCATCAACGTCGTCAGCCCGAACGAGGGGAACGCCACCGGCGACCGGAAGGTCCGGCAGGCGTTGCAGTACGCCGTGGACAAGGCGGCGGTGTCACTGGTGTGGGGCGGTCCCCGGCTGAACGACATCGCCGACCAGATACTCCCGCCGCTGTGCACGGCGCACCGTGAGTTCCGCCCCTACCGCACCGAGGGGGGACGCGGCGACCCGGAACGGGCCGGGCGGCTGCTCGCCGAGGCCGGATATCCGGAGGGACTCACGCTGAGACTGGTGTTCCGCGACGCGGACATCCACCCCGAGACCGCGGAAACGGTCAAGGTAGCCCTCGCACGCGCGGGCATCCGGGTGAAAACGGTACCCGCGTCGATCAACGAGTTCTTCGACGACTATCTGTCGTCCTCCTCGGCCGCGCGGGAAGGCGCGTGGGACATCGCGCTGACCGGCTGGGAACCGGACTGGTACGGCAACAACGCCCGGACGTATCTGCAGCCGCTGTTCGGCAGCCGCGGCGTCGCCGACAACGGCGACTGGGGTTCCAATTTCGGGCGCTACCGCAACGAGAAGGTCGACGACCTGCTCGACGCCGCGCTCACCTCGGAAAGCCAGAAAAGGGCCGCCGGGTTCTTTCGCCGGCTGGAGGAGGAGGTGATGCGGGACGCGGCGGTGGTGCCGATCCTGTTCGCCCACCAGTACTGGTTCCATTCGACCCGGGTGCGCAACTGGCTGCCCTACCCGGTGCTGAACGGCGACCTCACCAATCTGTGGCTGGGGGACGCGCCGTCCGGCGCGTGAGGGGGGCGAGCGGCACGAGGGCGCACGCGCGTGGCCGCTGCGCCCTCGTCCGCCGTTCTCACATCTTGATGTCCACCGGGTGGGCGTCGGCCACGATGGTGAGCCGGAGGTCGTGTTCGAGCAGCGCCTTCAGCGCGCACAGGACCATGGTGAAGCCGCCCATCGAGTCGATGGCCGCGGCGACCGCACTGTCCCCGTCCCCGGCGAAGCCGTCATTGGTGATCTGGACGTAGGTGGTGCCGTCGTCCTGCGGGAAGAACTTCCACTCGATGGTGGTGGGCGACTCCTCGACCCCCCAGTCGGCGAGGATCCGGGCGTCCTTGTCGACCTCGCGCACCTTGACGTGGGTGGAGACGCCGTACATCTCCCATTCCCATTTCACCTGCGCCCCGGGGGTCAGCCTGCCACTGCTCCTGGTGAACCAGAATCTCGTGGTGATCGCCGGATCGACGAACGCCTCGAAGACCTCGCCGACCGGCCGGCGAATGAGCATTCCGGTCTTCACGACCGGCGGATTCGTCATCCGGAGTCCGTCCACCGACATTCCCGCACGCCCCTTTCCAATGGCCGACTTCGCGGTCAGGATAACATCGGCGCCAGCGACTCAGGCCGACCTCGATGGTAATATCGCGGGCAGCAGACCATCGATATTCCCGGCATTCTTCCGATATGACTATTTCGCTGCCGGACGTGCCGGTCGCATGGCGGCCATGATCGTCTGCTCCAGGCCCTCGCGAAGCCGCACCCTCGGCCGCCACCCCGTCCGG
Organism: Actinomadura miaoliensis; assembly: GCF_039536785.1. NCBI lineage: Bacteria > Bacillati > Actinomycetota > Actinomycetes > Streptosporangiales > Thermomonosporaceae > Actinomadura > Actinomadura miaoliensis. The sequence continues at coordinate 170,218 of NZ_BAAAZG010000017.1, read as the reverse complement.
CCCCGGAAGGCCGACGCGTCGACGACCACGCTCGCCAGGTCGGCGGGGCCCGCGTGCGGGGGCGGCGGCACCCGGCGCACGGGCACCGGCCGTCCACCGCGACACGCGGCGGCGATCTCGGCGACGCATCCGAACACCCGCTCCAGCGGCACGCCCTCGCCGGTGCCGAGCAGCCAGTGCCGTCCGGCGAGCGGGCCGACGTGGTCGAGCGCGGCCAGGAACGCGGCCGCCGCGTCCCGGACGTGCAGCAGGTCCCGCCGCACGGTGCCGTCGCCCCACAGGGTCAGCGGCTCGCCCGCGAGCGCCCGCCGGATCATGACGGCGAGCGCGCCGCCGCCCAGGGCACCGGTCGCGGGGCTGTGCCCGTACAGGGGCGGCAGGCGCAGGGAGACGCCCCGCACGGCCCCCTCGGCGGTGGCGTCGAGCAGCATGCGCTCGGCGGCCTGCTTGTGCCGGGCGAAAAGGTCGCTCGGGGCGTCGTGCTCGGAGCCGTCGAGCACCGTCCGCGGCGGCACGCCCACCTGGTGGATCGCCCCGGCGAACAGCACCGCCGGAGGCGGCCCCGGACGCCGCCCGCGCATCGCGTCGAGCAGCGACGCCATCACGCCCACGTTCACCCGCTCCGCGTCCGCCGTCCCATCGCGACCCGGGCCGTACTCACCGCCGGCGACCAGGTGGATCACCGCGTCGGCTCCCTCCACGGCGTCGGCGAGTCGCGCGTTCTGGGTCAGGTCGGCGCGGCGCACCTCGACGTCGGCCAGGCAGCCCGTGGGCACCGCGCTCGGCCGGCGCGCCACCGCACGCAGCCGCACGGGACGGTCGGCGAGCGCCGCCGTCACCACGGACCCGACGAACCCCGAGGCGCCCAGCACCACGACGAGCGGCCGCGCCCACCGGCCGGTGTCGCTGGAGGCCATGTCACCACCTCCTCAGACGACGTGCACGCGCGGCACGTACATCAGCCATCGGCCCCCGGCCCGCCGGAACTCCCGCTCCTTGCTCATGATCTCTTCGGCGTGGTTCCACGCGAACAGCAGCGCGTAGTCGGGGTAGGGCCGCGCGAACTCGCCGGGCGGCCGCACCGGGATGTGCTTGCCGGGCGTGACCAGCCCCTGCTTGGCGGGTGTGGTGTCGCAGATGAACGGCACCAGGTCCGGTCCGATGTCGCAGAAGTTCAGCAGGGTGGCGCTCTTGGCGGTGGCGGCGTAGCCGACGACGCGGCTGCCGTCCCGGCGCAGCGCGGTCAGCATGGCGACCAGCTCGTCGCGGACGCGCGCGGTGCGGGTCGCGAAGCCGCGCAGCACCGCCTCGTCGGTGAGCCCCCGGGAGCGTTCCTCCTCCAGCAGTTCGGCCACGGCCGCGGCCGGACGGCGCGCACCGGCCCGCGCCAGGGTGTAGCGGACCTGGCCGCCGTGGACGGGAAGCCGCTCGACGTCCACCAGCTCGAACCCGAACCGGTCGGCGGCCGCCCGCACCGAACGCGCCGAGAACAGGTAGAAGTGCTCGTCGTAGATCTGGTCGAACGCCGTCCTGGCCAGGACGTCGCCCAGGTAGGGGTCCTCGAACACGAAGACGCCGCCGGGCGCCAGCAGCGCGTCCACGCCCCGCAGAACCGAGTCCAGATAGGGGATGTGGCAGACGGTGTTCGCCGCGTAGACGACGTCGGCGGGCCCCTCGGCCTCGGCCGCCCGCGCGGCCGTGGCCTCCTCGAAGAACTCCCCGCGCACCCGCACCCCGGCCGCGCGCGCCGCCTCGGCGACGTCACCGGACGGCTCGAACCCCAGATGCCGCACGCCCGCGCGGCGGATCGTCCGCAGCATGACGCCGTCGTTGCAGCCGATCTCGACGACGAACGGATCGGGGCCGGTCAGCTCGGTCTCGAGGAACCGCTCGGCCACGGCGGTGAAGTGCCCGGTCATCGCGCGCGACCCGGAGGAGCGGAACGGGTAGCCCTCGTGGAACATCTCCTCGCGCGGGATCTCCTGGCAGAGCTGCACCATCGTGCACGAACCGCACTGCCCCACGGCCAGCCGGAAGAAGACCTCCGGGGAGCCGTCGGCCGGGTCCCGGAACCGCTGGGAGATCGGCTGCGCGCCCAGGTCGAGGAACGCCTCCACGACGCCGCCGCACACGCGGCACGCGACGGTGTCACCGACATGCCCGATCACGCTCACTCCTCGACCATCCGCGACTACGTCAGGTGATAGTTTCACTACTCGACGTCGCCGCCCGCACTAGCGTGACGGCGACGGCCCCCTCACCCCCTCCGGGGCGGTTCACGGCCCGGCGATTCGCCGGCATCGGACGAGGATGAGATGACGACACGCGTGTGGGACTACCTGCCGGAGTACGGGCAGGAGAAGGCGGACCTGCTGGACGCGGTGACGACCGTGTTCGAGTCCGGCCGGCTGGTGCTCGGGGAGAGCGTCCGGAACTTCGAGGCCGAGTTCGCCGACCACCACGGCGTGGCGTACTGCACCGGCGTCGACAACGGCACCAACGCCATCACGCTGGCGCTGCGCGCGCTGGGGATCGGCCCCGGCGACGAGGTGATCACGGTGTCGAACACGGCCGCGCCCACCGTGGTCGCCATCGTGGCGGCGGGCGCCGTCCCGGTGTTCGTCGACGTCCGCGAGGACGACTTCCTCATGGACACCGGCCAGGTGGAGGCCGCCGTCACCGCGCGCACCCGGGCGCTGCTGCCCGTTCACCTGTACGGGCAGTGCGTCGACATGGCCCCGCTGCGGCGGCTGGCCGACCGGCACGGCCTGGTCGTCCTGGAGGACTGCGCCCAGGCCCACGGCGCCCGCCACCACGGCCGGCTCGCCGGATCGATGGGCGACGCGGCCGCGTTCTCCTTCTACCCCACCAAGGTGCTGGGCGCGTACGGCGACGGCGGGGCCGTGCTGACCGGTGACGGGGGCGTCGACCGCGCCCTGCGGCAGTTGCGCTACTACGGCATGGCCGACGACGCCTACTACGTCGTGCGGACGCCCGGGCACAACTCCCGGCTGGACGAGGTGCAGGCCGAGATCCTCCGGCGGAAGCTGCGGCGGCTGGAGGGCTACATCGCGGGACGGCGCGCGGTGGCGCGCCGGTACGCCGAGGGGCTGGGCGACCTGGCCGGGACGGAGGGGCTCGTCCTGCCGTCCACCGCCGAGGGCAACGAGCACGTCTATTACCTGTACGTGGTGCGGCATCCCCGCCGCAACGACATCCTCGAACGGCTGCGGGCGTACGACATCGCGCTGAACGTCAGTTACCGGTGGCCGGTGCACACGATGAGCGGGTTCGCGCACCTGGGATACACCAGGGGCGCGCTGCCGGTGACCGAGCGGCTGGCGGAGGAGATCTTCTCGCTGCCCATGTACCCGTCCCTGCCGCGGAGCCTGCAGGACAAGGTGATCCGCGCGCTGCGGGACGTGCTCGCCACGCTGTGACCGCGGGCGGGCGGTCAGCCGCCCGCCATGGGGGCGATGAGCGTCACCGTGCTGCCGTCCGCCACCACGGTGCCGGCGCGCCGGTCGCGCGGTACCAGCTCGTCGTCGACGCAGACGTTGACGTACATGAGCGGCTCGCCGTCGGGCCCCAGCACCCGGTCACGGCAGTCCGGACGCTCGGCCGCGAACCGCCTGATGACCTCCGCGAGCGGGCCGGCGGCGGTCTGGAACCGCGTCGTCCCGTCCGCCGTCCACACCATCGGCACGATGATCGTCACCATGAGAGCGCTCCTGGGCCGGGGATCGAACCGAGGGGCCGGTCGTGGGGGCCGGTGTCGTCGCTTGCGCAGCGGAAGCCGACCGCGAAACTCGACCACCCGGTGGGGTCGCCGTGCAGGCGTTCGGTGCAGCGGGCCTGGTAGCGGAAGTTCATCCAGGATCCGCCGCGGATGACGCGGTAGCGTCCCAGCGCCGACCGCAGCGCGGGATCGCAGTCGGCCGTCCGGCCGTACAGGTGCGACGTGGTCGCCGTCCATTCGTACACGTTGCCCGCCATATCGGCGCATCCGAAAACACTGTCGCCGGCGGGTGAGAAAGCCCCGACCGGGGTGGTCAACGGCATCGGGCCGTCTCGTTCGCGGATTCCGCGCCACCATTCCCGCCATGCGGTGAGGGTGGTGAGCGTTCCGGCGTGGAATTCGGCGGTGTTGGCGTTGCGGGCGTTCCAGTCGTCACCCCAGGGCCATATGCGGAATTCATGGCCGCGGGCGGCGAGTTCCCACTCGGCCTCCGTCGGCAGCCGTTTTCCGGCCCATCGGGCGTAGGCGTCGGCGTCGTTCCAGGAGACGTTGACGACCGGGTGGTCGTGTCGTCCTTCGACCGCCGTTCCGGGCCCGGCCGGCGCACGCCAGGTGACGCCCTCGCGTTCGGTCCACCGCCGCTCGTAGAGCATGCCGAACCCGCGGCGTTCGGCGTCGGTCACGTAGCCGGTGCTGCGGACGAACTCGGCGAACTCCGCCACGGTGACCGGGTGCCGGTCGATCCGGTAGGCGGGCAGCGTCCGGGCGAACCGGGGGGCCTCGTCGGCGAACCAGCGCCGCGGCAACGGCTGGTCGGACCGCTCCAGCCAGTCGAGCATCCAGGAGGGAGACCCCTGCAGGAACGATCCTCCGGGAATACGCGACATTTCCCCCACAAATCCCCCGTTTCCTGGATTCGCCACCCTCGCCGTGCCATTCTCTTTTCGCTTGCCGAGACTATGCGGGGGCGAGCGGAACGCCCAGCGATTCGCGGGCGAGAGAAGGCTCACCCACGAGAGACGTTGATCTTCAAGCGCCGTGGCGCGACCGGAACGAGAGGGCCGACAACGCGGTCTTTGATGATCGCTGGACGCGATTGACCGTGCACATTGGGTCATCTACGCTCGCGACCATGCCACTCCCCACCGAACCGATCGGCAGCATTCCGCGTCCCGCCGAACTGCTGGACGCGGCGCCGTCCGAGCTGGCCGCCGCCCAGGAGAAGGCCGTCCGCGACACCATCCGGCGGCTCGAAGAGCTCGGCTCGCCGGTCGTCACCGACGGCGAGCAGTCCAAGCCGAGTTTCGCCACCTACCCGATCGCCGGGCTCGACGGCCTGGCCCCCGACGGCGCGGTCATCCCGTTCGCCGACGGCCACCGGCGGCAGCTGCCGAGGCTGACCGCCGGGCCGTTCCGTTACGCCGCCCGTGCCGAGGAGTACCTGCGGGTCGCGCGGCGGCACGCGAACGTCCCGGTGAAGCAGGCGGTGATCGCTCCGTCCGCGCTGAGCCTGCTCTACCCGGCCGACGGCATCGACGGGTACCCGCGCGAGCGGTTCCTGGCCGACCTGGCCGACGAGGCCGAGGCGGACATCCGCGGCTGCCTGGACGGCGGCGCGCACGTCGTCCAGCTCGACTTCACCGAGGGGCGGCTGTCGCTCAAGCTCGACCCGAGCGGCGGGGTGCTGGACGACTTCGTCGCCCTCAACAACAGCGTGCTGGAGCGTTTCACCCCCGAGGAGCGGGCGCGGATCGGCGTGCACACCTGCCCGGGCGGCGACCAGGACTCCACGCACAGCCTCGACGTCGACTACGCGGGGCTGCTGCCCAAGTTGTTCCAGCTCAAGGCGGGCAACTTCTACCTGCAGCTCGCCAGCGAGCCCGACCCCGACAAGACCCTCGCCATCGCGGCCGAGCACCTGCCCGCCGACGCGCGGATCTTCGTCGGCGTGACCGACCCGGTCGACCCCCGGGTCGAGACGGCCGAGCAGGTCCGCGACCGGGTGCTGGCCGCGGCCCGTCACCTGCCCGTCGACCGGCTGGGCACCTGCGACGACTGCGGGTTCTCCCCCTTCGCCGACGACGTGTCCACTTCCCGTGAGACCGCGTTCGCCAAGATCAGGGCACGGTTGGAGGGCACCGCGCTGGCCTCGGCGCGACTGGGGGTCTGAACGGTCGCCGCACTCTCCGCGGAATTGCGCGGGGCCGCACGGCAATCCGACTCGGCAGTTTCTGAGAAGACCCCTGCCCGAATCCGCGCCGATACTCGACGGCGTCGGCGGAAAACCGGATTGGGCGTCCATGGGCTCCATGGACGCGCGGAGTTGGGGAATTGCCGGATGTCATTGCGGAGTGCGTTGCGCTGGGCGGCCGAGGACCGGGCGGCGGAGATGCTCGAACGGCTGGAAGAACTGGTGTCGTGCGAGTCGCCGCCCGGTTCGGCCCCGCATCTGCGGGCGTGCGCCGACCTGCTGTCCGGCTGGGGCCGCGCGGTGCTGGGCCGGGAGCCGCGGCGGATCGTCCGGGACGGGGTGCCGCACCTGCTGTGGCCGGCGGCCGAGCAGCGGGTGCTGCTGCTCGGCCACTTCGACACCGTCTGGCCCGCGGGCACGATCGAGCGGTGGCCGTTCGCCGTCGACGGCGGGGTCGCCACCGGTCCGGGCGTGTGCGACATGAAGTCCGGCATCGTGCAGATGCTGACGGCCCTGGCGCTGCTGGAGGACACCTCGCACGTCGGCGTGCTGCTGACCGGCGACGAGGAGAGCGGTTCGGTGACCTCGCGTCCCCTCATCGAGGCCGAGGCCCGGCGGTCGGGGGCCGTGCTGGTGTGCGAGCCGAGCACGCCGTCCGGTGAGCTGAAAGTGGCGCGCAAGGGAGGGTCGGCCTACCGGCTCGTCGTCCACGGCAGGGCGTCCCATGCCGGGGTCGAGCCGCACGCGGGCGTCAACGCCACCGTGGAGGTCGCCCACCAGATCCTCGCCGTCCGCGAGCTGGCGGCGGCCGCGCGCGGCACCAGCGTCACGCCCACGGCGCTGAGCAGCGGCACCACGTCCAACACGGTGCCCGAGCGGGCCGTTCTCGCCATCGACGTGCGGTCCTGGACGGGCGCGGAGCTCGACCGCGTGGACCGGATGATCCGCCGGTCCGCCCCTCGCCTTCCGGAGGCGCGGCTGAGCCTGGAGGGCGGCGTGAACCGGTATCCGCTGACCGAGGACATGGCGCGGGGGCTGCTGGCGGCGGCCCGCGAGGCGGCCAAGGAGCTCGGTCTCGAGCCGCCCGGGGGCGCGCACGCGGCCGGCGCCTCGGACGCCAACTTCACCGGCGCGCTGGGCGTGCCGACCCTGGACGGTCTCGGCGGCGTCGGCGGCGGCGCGCACGCGCGCAGCGAATACGTCGACGTGCGGCGCATGCCCGAACGCGCCGCCCTGCTCGCGGGACTGGTCGGCCGTCTCGTTCGCACGCCTTTGCGAAAAGCCCGAACGCCGTAGCGCGTCCGCGCCCTAAGCTGAGGCGCATGGTCGCGGATGATCAAGCCCGCCGGTTCGGTGTGGAAGAGGAATTCCTTGTCGTCGACCGGCGGACACGGGAAACCGTGGCACGCGCCGGGACGGTTCTCCGGCAGGCCGAAAAGGAACTCGGTTCCCGGGTCGGCGGGGAGATCACCGAAATTCAGCTGGAAGGCCGGACCACGCCCTGTGTCACGGCCGCCGAGGCGGCGGGGCAGCTCGCCCGCAATCGCGCGACGCTGGCCGCCGCGGCGACGGAGGAGGGGCTGGGTGTCATCGCCAGCGGCACGCCGGTGCTGGACGCGTCCATCCCGTCCCCGATCACCGAGGGGCCCCGGCAGGACCGGGGCAACGCGACGTTCCGGGGCCTGCACCACGAACTGAACATCTGCGCCCTGCACGTCCACGTCGAGCTGCCGGACCGGGACCGGGCGGTGCTGGTGAGCAACCACCTGCGGCCGTACCTGCCGGTGCTGATCGCGCTGGCGGCCAACTCCCCGTTCTGGCGCGGCCTGGACACCGGGTACGCCAGCTGGCGCACCCTGCTGTGGAACCGCTGGCCGGTGGCCGGCCCGCCGCCGTACCTCCGTTCGGCCGCGCACTACGACGAGCTGGTCGCCACGCTGCTGGAGGCCGAGGCGCTGGTGGACGACGGCACGATCTTCTGGGACGTGCGGCCGTCGGCGCGGCTGCCGACGCTGGAGGTCCGGGTGGCGGACGTGCCGATCACCGCCGAGGAGTCGGCGGCGCTGGCCGCGCTGGTGCGCGGTTTGGTGGTCAGCGTGCTGCCCTGGGTCGACCGGGGCGACCCCGGGCCCGAGCTACAGCCGGAGTTCATGCGGCTCGCCTACTGGCGCGCGGCCCGCGACGGCATGGCCGGTTCGGGCGTCGACGTGCTGACCGGCCGTCCCGTCCCCGCCCGAGAGCTGGCCCGGCGGCTGCTGGAGACGGCACGCCCCGGCCTGGAGGAGCACGGCGACCTGCGCCGCGTCACCGCGTGGCTGGACGGGCTGGCCGAACACGGCGACGGCGCGACCCGGCAGCGCCGGGCCGCCCGCGACGGCCGGCTCACCGACGTCGTCGACGATCTGATCCGGCGGACCGCACCGATCGGCGAGACCAGTGTGCCCGACGCGCAGAACAGCATGACGACGTAAGGCGTCCCCGGGGCGCCGCCGTGATACTGGAGACGCCGCGACGATGGGAGGCGTTTCGATGACCGAGGTGGCACCGGCCCGGACGGTTCCGCTGCCCTTCCGGCAGGTCCCGCGGGTGGAGGGCGTGCGCGCCGCGCGGGCGTTCAGCGACGTGATGGCGACCCGGCGGTCCGTGCGGGAGTTCTCCCCCGAGCCGGTCCCGGAGGAGGTGATCGAGACGGCGATCCGGGCGGCGGCGAGCGCGCCGAGCGGCGCCAACGTGCAGCCCTGGCGGTTCGTCGTGATCACCGATCCCGAGCGCAAGCGCAGGCTGCGGCTGGCCGCCGAGGCCGAGGAGCGCGAGTTCTACGGCCGCCGCGCCTCCCGGGAGTGGCTGGACGCGCTCGGCCCGATCGGCACCGACTGGCACAAGCCGTTCCTGGAGATCGCGCCGGTGCTGATCGTGGTGTTCGAGGTGCACCAGGGCCCGCACAGCCCCAAGCCCTACTACGTCAAGGAGTCGGTGGGCATCGCGGTCGGGCTGCTGATCGCGGCGCTGCACCACGCGGGGCTGGCGACGCTCACCCACACCCCGAGCCCGATGCGGTTCCTCAACGAGATCTGCGATCGGCCGCGGGAGGAACGTCCCTACGTGCTCATGCCGGTCGGTTATCCGGCGCCCGGCGCGCGGGTGCCCGACCTGACGCGCAAGCCCCTCGACGAGGTGATGGTCCGGTGCTGACGCTCAGCCCGGCAGCTGCTTGGCGAAGTACTCCTCCAGGGGGGCGACGTGCCGGTCGGGGCGGCGCCATTCGGCCAGCAGATCTTCCAGCAGGTGCAGCTCGTCGACGAGCTCCCCGTCCCGGTACCGGCGGATGACGGGGTGGATGAACGCGCTCTCCGCGGCGCGGTCCGGCTGCGGGTGCCGTTCGATGGCGAAGACGTCGCCGTACTCGTCGCGTCCCCAGCGGAGCGTGACGGTGTAGAGGTCGCCGAACCGGTCGGCCGCGTAGTCCTCGGGCAGGTCGATGTAGTGCCGCAGGCCGCCCGAGGCCGGGTCGGGCACCAGGGCGTCGCACAGGTACTCGAACTGCGTCCACAGCGCCGAGCTCCAGTTCACCCGGTCCAGCACGAGCCGGGTCAGCGCCTCCGGCTCGGCCGGCACCGTGTCGTAGGACAGCGGGACGTCGTCGTAGCGTTCGCGCAGCAGCCTGGTCAGCGTCCGCAGGTTGTAGCGGAAGCCGTCGATGAACGCCGATGAGGCGCGTTTGAAGTCGCGGGCCTGGGCGATCGTCCCGGCGAAGTACAGGTCGTCGACGTTGGCGGACTGCCAGTCGGGACGCAGCGACGGCATGCGGCCGTCGCGTTCGGTCACCGGCGCGCAGGAGGCGTCGAAGATGCCGGTGTCCATGCGGAAGCCGGTGCAGCGGAGCACCGTGTCGTAGCGCAGCAGCGCCTGCTCGCCGTCGGCGTGGGTGTAGGTGATCCGCACGTCGTACCCGTCGGCGTCGCGGCGGATCTCGTCGATCGTGCAGTCCAGCACCGAGTGCAGTGTCTTGAACTGGTAGCTGTCGAGCAGCGCGCCGTACTGGCCGCGCACGTCGCCGGGGTGCTTGCTGTTCCAGGCCAGTTTCAGCGGGCGGCGGCTGGCCAGGTGCACCATCGCGGCGTGGCCGAGCATGGCGTGCGCGGTCTCGAACGCCGAGTTGCCCTTGCCGATGATCAGCACGCGCTTGCCCGCGTACTCCTCGGGCTCGATGCTCATGTCCTCGTAGCCGACGGCGTGCTCGATGCCGGGGATGTCGGGGATGAACGGCGCGCCCCACCCGGCGGCGACGATGACGCACCGGGCGTGCAGCACGCCCGCCGGTGTGTGCAGGACGAATCCGTCCGCTGTCCGCTCGATCCGTTCGACCGCCGTTTCGAAGCGGACGTTCAAATCGTGGAAACGCCGGAAGTCCTCCAGGTAACGCACCAGGTCGTCGGCGTGCGGCAGGTATTCGCCGCTGTACTCGGGGAACATCAGCGCGGGCGCGTCGTTGAGCAGGGAGTTCCAGTCCCAGCGCAGCTTGATCTCGGGATCGGTGCTGGTGGTGTGCACCTTGTTCAGCGAGATCAGGCGCCGGTGGCGGGGGTAGCGGCGGAAGAAGGCCGCCGGTTCGGCGCCGCGTTCGAGGGTGAGGTAGTCGGCGCCCTCCCGGTGCAGGTAGTAGCTCAGCTGAAGGCCCGCCGGACCCGCTCCGACGATGACGTACCGATGGTTTCCGATGATCATGAAATGATCTTAAACCACCGGATAACAGTGTCATATGGTCAAGCCGACCATTCGTCCCAACAAGGTCATCGCATGATCGAAATACGGGGCGCGATTGTCGATGGCGTTGTCGAACTGGCCGAACAGTTCGAAGCTCACCGTTCCGAACAGACCGGCCCAGGCGGTCAGGGCGCGCGCGGCGACCTCGTCGGGGACGTCCATCCGCACGTGCCCGCGCGTGCGTTCCAGGTCGGCGCGCAGCGCGTCCGGGAGCGGCGGGCACGGGCCCGCCGGCTCCAGCGCTCCCGCCTCGTACGCCTCGGTCACGATGCGCGCGAACACCACCGTGTCGCGCATGGCGGCGGAGACGGTGTCCTGCGGCGCCTTGTAACCGGGCACGGGCGACCCGTAGAGCAGGGCGTACTCGTGCGGGTGGGCCAGCGCCCACTCCCGGACGGCCCGGCAGACCGCCAGCCACCGCTCCCCGTACGGACGTCCGCGGGCCTGCTCGTCGGCGCGTTCGACGGCCTCGCCCACCGCGTTGTAGCCGTCGATGATCAACGCGGTGAGCAGGTCGTCGCGGCTCGGGAAGTAGCGGTAGATCGCCGAGGAGACCATGCCCATCTCGCGGGCGACCGCGCGCAGCGACAGGCCCGCGGCCCCCTCGGTGGCCAGCTGCCGGCGGGCGATCTCGGTGATCTCGCGGGTCAGCTCCGCCCGCACCCGTGCCCGCGCCGTGCCCGCCCTGGTCATCGCCGTCCCCTTCCCGCCGTCCGCTCACGGTGCGACCGAGGCTACCAGAGCGGCGCATCAAAACGAGAGCACTGCTCTTGACGAGCGCCGCTCACATGAGAGAGCATTGCTCTCGTAACGGACTTCTGATCTCCCCTGGAAGGGAAACACCGTGGGAAAGCACGTCATCGTCGGAGCGGGACAGGTCGGCGGGCACCTGGTGGACCTGCTCGTCCGCGAAGGGCACGACGTCACCGTGGTGACGCGGTCAGGGTCGGGCCCGGACGGCGTCCGCAAGGTCGCCGCGGACGCCGCCGACCGGGAGCGGCTGACCGAGGTCACGCGGGGCGCCGACGTTCTCTACAACTGCATGAACCCGCGCTACCACGAGTGGGCGGCGGTGTGGCCGCCGGTCTCGGCGTCGCTGCTGGGCACGGCCGAGGACACGGGCGCGGCCCTGGTGACGCTGGGCAACCTGTACGGGTACGGGCCGGTGGACGTGCCGATGACCGAGGACCTGCCCCTGGCGGCCACCGACACCAAGGGCCGGATACGCGCCCGGATGTGGAAGGACATGCTCGCCTCCCACCGGGCCGGACGTGCCCGGGTGACCGAGGTGCGCGGATCGGACTTCTACGGCCCCGGCAGCAGCGACCAGGCGTACATCGGCACCGACCGCTTCGTCCGGCCCCTGCTGGCGGGCAAGCGCGTCCCGTTCCTCAGCGATCCCGACATCCCGCACAGCTGGACGTACCTGCCGGACGTCGCGCATGCTCTGGCCGTGGCGGGCACGGACGAGCGCGCGTGGGGCCGCGCCTGGCACATCCCCACCGCCCCGGCGTTCACGCCCCGTACGTTCGCCGAACGGCTGTGCGAGGCCGCCGGCGCCCCGGCGCCGCGCATCACGCGGGTGCCGCGCCCGGTCTTCAACGCGATCGGGGTCGTCTCTCCGATGATGCGGGAGCTGCGCAGCACGCGGTACCAGTTCGACCGCCCGTACATCCTCGACTCCTCGGCCTTCGAGACCACCTTCGGCCTCCGCCCGACCTCGATGGACGACGCCGTGAAGGCGGTCATCGCCGCCGCCTGACGCCCGGCCGTTATAACGCGCGATTCCGGCGACACGCTATGATCTCTGCCCGCCAGGCCGAATGGCGTGCCGAGGTTATAAGACAGCGGTCGGGACGGGGAGCGGATGAGGCGGTCGGCGGAGGCCATCCCGGCCATGAGCGGGACGCTCGGACGCGGCCGGACGGCGGCGCTGCTGACGCACTCGGTGATCACCCAGGCGGTCACGTTCGTGCTGCGGCCCACCATGTCGTACCGCGCGATCGAACTGGACGTGCCCGCGGCCGGGCTCGGCGCCCTGGCCGCCGCCTTCGCCCTGGCCCCGCTGTTCCTGGCGCTGCCCGCCGGGCAGCTGACCGACCGCGTCGGCGAACGCCGGGTGATGACCGGCGGGGCGGCCCTGCTGACCGGCTCCTGCCTGGCCTTCCTGCTGGCCGGGGACACCGTCGGCGGGCTGGTCGCGGCGGCCATGCTGCTGGGCACCGGGCATCTGGGCTGCGTGGTCGGCCAGCAGGCGCTGGTCGCCAACACCGCCGTCCGGGGCGCCCACGACACCGCCTTCGGCCACTACACCTTCGCCGCGTCGCTGGGGCAGTCGGCCGGCCCGGTGCTGATCACCGTGCTCGGCGGCCGGCGCGACATCCCCGACACCGGGCGCATCTTCGCCTGGACGTGCGCGGTGTCGGCCGTGCTGATCGTGCTGTCCCTCGCGTTGACCAGCACCGGCCGGGCCCCGGCGGAGGGGCGGCGGGAGGGGCCGCGAACCCGGACGCTGCTGCGCCTGCCCGGCCTGCCGCACGCGCTGCTGACCAGTTGCGTGGTGCTGTCCGCCGTGGACATCACGCTGGCCTACCTGCCCGCGCTGGGGGCCGAGCGCGGCCTGTCGTCCGGCACCGTGGGCGTGCTCCTCACGCTGCGCGGGCTGGCCTCCATGGGGTCGCGGTTCTTCCTGGGACGGCTCAGCGGCGCGCTCGGCCGCCGCCGCCTGCTGGTGGTCAGCACCGTTGCGGCGGCACTCGCGCTGGGCCTGGCCCCGCTGTCCTCGCCGGTGTGGCTGCTGGGCGCGCTGCTGGTCGTCGCCGGGTTCGGGCTGGGCGTCGGGCAGCCGCTCACCATGTCCTGGCTGGCCGAGTCCGCTCCCCCGGGGCTGCGCGGCCGCGCCATGTCGCTGCGTCTGCTCGGCAACCGCACCGGGCAGATCGTGCTGCCCAGCGCCGCCGGCCTGCTCGCGGCGGGTCTGGGGGCGGGCGGCGTCCTGTACGCCACCGCGCTGGGCCTGGGCTGGGCCGGCCTGGCCGCGCGCCGCCTTCCCGTGGACGCCCCGCGCCCGCCGGACCGGTGAGATCAGCGGGCAGGGCACGGCGGGCGGGGCGCGGCGCGGCCGGGAGTCCGCGGGGCAAATGAGCGATAATCGCTGTAATGCCCGACATCTCCGTCGAGGAGGATGTTCCGTGACCGGCAGCGACACGCCCCCACCCGAAGGCCCGGGCTCGGGGCACCCCAAGATCGACACGACCGTGCCGCACTCGGCGCGCATCTGGAACTACTGGCTCGGCGGCAAGGACAACTATCCCGTGGACCGGGCGGCGGGCGAGGCGTTCCGGCAGGTCTACCCGGGCATCACCGACCTGGCCCGGGGCTCGCGCTACTTCCTCGGGCGGGTGGTGCGCTTCCTGGCGGGCGAGGCCGGCATACGGCAGTTCCTGGACATCGGCACCGGCCTGCCGACCGTCGACAACACCCACGAGATCGCCCAGCGGGTGGCCCCCGAGTCGCGGATCGTCTACGTCGACAACGACCCGCTGGTGCTGATGCACGCCAACGCGCTGCTGACCAGCAGCGCCGAGGGGGTCACCAGTTACATCGAGGCCGACCTGCGCGACCCCGCCACCATCATCCGCGAGGCCGCCGGAACGCTCGACCTGGGCCGGCCGGTCGCGCTGATCCTCATGCAGGTCCTCGGCCATGTCGGCAACGCGGGCGACGACGAGGAGGCGCGGTCGATCGTCCGGCGCCTGATGGACGCCCTGCCGTCCGGCAGCTACCTGGCGATCAACGACAGCGCCGACACCAACCCGGCGAACGTCGAGGCCACCCGCCGCTACAACGAGGGCGGCGCCGTGCCGTACCACCTGCGGCGTCCCGAGCAGATCGCGCGCCTGTTCGAGGGGCTGGAGCTCGTCGAACCCGGCGTCGTGCCCATCAACGACTGGCGTCCCGACCCCAGCCCCTTCGAGACGCCCTCCGACGAGGGAGTCCTCGGCGGCGTCGCCCGCAAGCCCTGACCCGCCGCCCGCGCCTTTCGCCCTCCTCCCCGGCCTGACGGCCGGAACCCTCGACGCGGGCCGACGTGTACCGGTTACGATAATGATTATCATTTTGTCGAGACCGTGATCGTCGTGGCCCCCGGCCGCCACCCGCGAACCCCGAGGAGAGACACATGACCACCGTCCGCGAGCTGGCGGAGATCTGGGCCGAGCTGCTCGGCATGGACCCCGGCGCGATCGACGAGGACGCGAGCTTCCTGCGGCTCGGCGGCGACTCGGTGCTCGCCGTGCGCATGTCGGCGCTGGTGCGAAGGCGGCTGTCGGTGGAGCTGGCGCTGTCGGACGTGACCGTCGAGATCACCCTGTCGGGGCTGGCCGACCTGGTCGCGCGGCGCGGCCGGGACGGCGCCGCCGCACGGGCCCTGCCGGTGGACATCGAGCATCGCGCCGACCCGGACGCCCCGTTCCCGCTCATGCCGCTGCAGCAGGGGTATTTCGTCGGCCAGCATGACGGCTGGGAGCTGTCGTACGACTCGGCGCACTTCTACGCCGACATGGCGCTGACCGGCGTCGACGCCGAGGAGGCCGAGGAGACGCTGACGGACGCCCTGCACCGGCTGGCGCTGCACCAGCCGACGCTGCGGGCCCGGATCACCCCGGACGGCATGCAGTACGTCCTGCCGCCCGACGCGCCCGGCGCGATCCCGCGGCCCCGGGTCCTCGACCTGCGCGCGGCGGACGACACCGACGTCCGCGCCGCGCTGGAGGCGGTGCGCGCCGAGATGGCGACGACCGGCCCGAACCCGCTGACCGGCCCGGGGCTGGACGTGCGGCTCAGCCTGCTGCCCGGCGGGCGGGGCCGGCTGCACACCGCGATGAGCCTGATCTCGATGGACGGCTGGTCGGCCACGGTGCTCAACCGGGAGCTGCTGACGCTCGCCGCCGACTGGAACGCCGTCCTCGCGCCGCTGGAGGTCGACTTCGGCGACTACGTCACGTCGGTCGGGCGGCTGCGCCGGACCGAACTGTGGGCCGCGGACCGCGACTGGTGGTGGGAACGGCTGGACGACGCGCCCTCCCCGCCCGCGCTCCCCCTGCGCACCGACCCCCGCGACGTGGCGCCGACGCTGATGGACACCCGCGAGGCCAGGCTCGACGCGGCGCGCTGGACGGCGTTGCGCGAGCAGTGCGCCGCGCACGAGGTCACCCCGTCGGCCGCGATGCTCACCGCGTTCGCCGTCGTCCTGGCCCGCTGGGCGGGGCACCGCCGCATGCTGCTCAACACCCTGCAGCTCAACCGGCTGCCGCTGCACCCCGACATCCACCGCACGATCGGCGCGTTCGCCTCGACCATGCTCGTGCCCGTCGCGCTCGGCACGGGCCGGACGTTCGCCGAACTGGCGGCCGCCCAGCAGCGCACGTTCGGCGAGCACGCCGCGCACAACCTGGTCTCCGGGGTGGAGGTGTCACGGGAACTGGCCCGCCGGCGCGGCACCACCCGGCCGGTCGCGCCCGTGGTGTTCCAGAGCACCCTGGGCATGGACGCGGCCATCGGCGAACGCCAGGCCCGGTCGGCCGGTCCGCTCGGCACGCTCGACTTCGACGACTTCTACCACCAGCTCCGCACCCCGCAGGTGGCGCTGGAGGCGCGGTTCTGGGAGATGGGCGAGGAGATGGCCGTCGCGTTCTCGCTGGTGGCCGAGCTGTTCGAGCCGCGGGAGGTCGACGCGGCGTTCGGCGGCCTGGTGGCGCTGATCGAGACGCTGGCCGACGGCGCCGGCTGGGAGCGCGAGATCGACCTGCCCGCCGCGTCGGAGCCGGACGGGACGGGCGGCGGTTCGGTCCTGAGCGGCGGCGGCCCGGCCCGAGGCGACGCGGTCCGAGGCGGCGGGGACGAGACGGCGGGTCCGCCTCGCGACGAGCTGGAGCAGCGGATCGCGCTGCTGTGGGAGGAGATCCTCGACGTCCCCGTCCTCGACCGCGCCACGCCGTTCTTCACCCTCGGCGGGGACTCGCTGCTGGCCGTGCGGGCCCTGGCCAGGCTGGCGAAGGACGTCGGCGTGGCGGTGCGGGTGCGCCGGTTCCTGGACGCGCCGACCGTGGCCGGGCTGGCGGCCGCCGTCCGCGAGCAGGGCTTCGGCGGATGACGACGATCGGTGTGCTCGGGGGTTCCGGGGCGGTCGGCCGGGTCGTCGTCGACCGGCTGGCCGCCTGGGAGCCGGGCGGCAGGCTGCGCGTCGGCGGGCGCGACCCGCGGCGAGCGGCCGCGGCATGCGCGCAGGTGACCGGGGCCGGCGCCGAGCCGGTGCGCGTGGATCTCAACGACGACGCCGAGCTGCGCGCGTTCTGCGCCGGCTGCGACGTGGTCGTCAACTGCGCGGGACCGTCGTACCAGGTGCTCGACCGGGTGGCACGGGCGGCGCTGGCGGCCGGGGCGCATTACGTCGACGCGGCGGGCGACGTGGTGGCCGCCGACGCGCTGTGCGACGGGCACGTCCCCGGCCTGGGCGACCGCGCCGCGCTCTTCTCCGCGGGGCTGATGCCGGGGCTGTCCGGGCTGCTGCCCCGCCTGCTCGCGGTGGACGGGCCGCCGCCGTCCCGGCTGGACGTGTACGTCGGCGGGGCCGTCGCGATCGGCCCGGTGTCGGCGGTGGACGCGCTGCTGACGCGAGGCCCCCGGTTCGGCACCGCGCTGGCCGCCTGGCGGCACGGTGCGGTCGTGCCGAACGCGCTGCGCCCGCTGCGGTCGGTGGCGCTGCCGGGGTTCCGGGGCCGGGTGCACGCCTGGCCGTTCCTGTCGGCGGAGGCGTCCCGGCTCGCCGCCGACCTGGGCGTGGACGAGCTGCGCAACTACACCGTCTACGTCACCGACGCGATCCCGCACGCACTCGCCGTGGCCTGGGCCGACGAGGACGCGCCGCCCGAACGGCACGTTCCGGCGGTGGTGGCCGCCGCCGAGGCCGACCTGGCCGCCACCGGCCCCTACTACACGATGCTGTTCCAGGCCGTGCACCGCGCCCCCGCACCGGGGCGTGCGCGCCGCCTCGTCCTGCGCACTCCCGACTCCTACGCGCTGAGCGGAGTGGTCGCGGCGCTGGCCGCCCGCGACGTGCTCGCCGGGCGGGTCCCGCCCGGCGTCCACTTCGCCGCCGACGTGCTGGACCCCCGCCGGACCCTGACCCGGCTGACCGGCGACCCGCTGGTCACCGGAGTCGAGCTGACCTGACCGACCCCAGAAACCGACCCCGAAAGCAGAAGGGCCCCATTCATGACCGACGAGGCGGCCAGGGCGGACCGCGGACTGGGTTACGCCGTCAACGCCCCCTACTACGACCTGATCCTTCCCCTCGCCCACTGGGACGCCGTCGCGGCGGCCCTCGCCGGCGTGCTGCGGAACGCGCGCCGCGTCGCGGAGATCGGCGCCGGGACCGGCCACTTCACCGAGGCCATGCTGGGCTTCCTGCCGCCCGAGGCGGAGATCTTCGCGATCGAGCCGACCCGTGCGATGCGGGCGGCCCTGGTGACCCGGCTGGCGCGGCTGCCGGACGCGGCCGCGCGGCGGGTGACCGTGCTGCCCGAGGAGGCGGCCGACGCCGCACCGCCCGGCGATGTCGACGCGGTCGTCCTGCTCAATGTGATCATGCACTTCGGCCCGGCCGAGCGGGCGCGGCTGTGGCGCAGGTGGGCGGACGCGCTGGAACCGGGCGGGCTGCTGGTCGTCGAGGCGCAGCACCCGCAGAAGGCCGAGCCGGTGCCGCCCACCGAGGTCCCCGGCCGCTCGCTCGGCCGCCACCGGTACGAAACGGTGACGCGGGCGGACGTCATCGGCGACGACATGATCCGCTGGGTGAACGCGTACCGGACGTGGGAGGGCGACCGCCTGGTCCGGGAGGAGGTCGCCGCGTTCGACTGCCACGTCATCTCCGACGAGCGGCTGGCCGAGGAGCTGTCGGCCGCCGGGCTCACGCCCGTGCCGGACGTCCCGGAGCGGCTGCGCGTGTGGCGACGCTGAGATCCCCGGGATCAGCGCGCCCGGGGCGCCGCGGCGAGCACCCGCCGCAGCGCCGCCAGCACGGCGTGCCGGCGCGGCACCAGGTAGAAGTGGTCGCCCGGGAAGATCTCGACACGCGTCCGCGCCCGGGTGGCGTGCCGCCAGCGTGCCGCCTCGGCCGGGGTGAGGTCGGGGTCCCGGTCGCCGAGGAACACGGTGACCGGGCAGTCCAGCGGGGGCAGCGGCCGGGGCCGGTAGGTCTCGATCAGCCGGTAGTCCGCCCGCACGTACGCGAGGATCAGCGCGCGCAGGCCGGGATCGGCCAGCACCGCCGGGTCGGTCGCGCCGAGGCGCATCAGCTCGGCGTACAGGTCGTCGTCATCGCCCCGGTGCACGTCGCCGCCCTTCTCGTCGTGCGGCGCCTCACGCGCGGACGCCACCAGGTGCACCGGCCCGCGCAGGCCGCGCCGCCGCGCCTCCTGGGCGACCTCGTAGGCCACGGTCGCGCCCATGCTGTGCCCGAACAGCGCGTACGGGCGGTCCGCGACGGCCGCCACGGCGTCGGTGAGCGCGGCGACCAGCTCGTCCATGTCGCGCGGCATCGGGTCGGCGATCCGGTCCTCGCGTCCGGGGTACTGGACGGCGAGCAGCTCGACGCCCGGCGGCAGCAGCTCGGCCCACCCGAGGAACGCCGCGGCGCCGCCTCCGCCGTGCGGGACGCAGATCAGGCGCAGCCCGGCGTCCGGGCGCGGCAGGAAGCGGCGCAGCCACGGGCCGCCCGGTTCGTCGACGTCGACCAAGATCCCCTCCTTATCTTCCGCATATGATAATCGTTTTCACATGGAGTCCGGCATGTACGACGTGATCGTGGTGGGCGGCGGGCCCGCGGGGCTGAGCGCCGCCCTGGTGTTCGGGCGGCAGCGCCGCCGCGTCCTGGTGGTCGACGGGGGCCGCGTGCGCAACGCCCCCGCGACGGAGATGCACATGTACCTGAGCCGCGACGGCTTCCCGCCCGCGCGGCTGCTGGCGATCGGCCGCGAGGAGCTGGCCGCCTACCCGTCGGTGGAGGTCCGTCCCGGCACCGTCGTGACGGCCCGGGGCGTCAAGGACGACTTCGAGATCGAGCTGGCCGACGGCGCCCGCGAACGCGCGCGGCGCCTGGTGCTGGCCACCGGCCAGGTCGACGAGCCGTACGACATCCCCGGCCTGGCCGAACGGTTCGGCCGCGGCGTCTTCCACTGCCCGTTCTGCCACGGCTGGGAGACCAGCGGGCTGTCGCTCGCCGTCCTCGGCGCCACCCCGCCGGAGGCGATGCTCGCGCTGTACGTCGCCGACCGGTTCAGCGACGACGTGGTGCTGTGCACCAACGGCCCGCTGGACCTGCCCGAACAGATCGTCAAGAAGCTGGACGAACGCGGCCTGACCGTCCGGTCCGAGCCCATCGCCGAGGTCGCGGGCGAGCCGGGCGACATGACGATCCGGTTCGCCGCCGGCGGCGTCCTGCGCCGCCAGGCCGTCTACCACCGCGCCCCCACCCGGCAGCACTCCGACCTGGCGGCACAGCTCGGCTGCGAGATCCTGGACGACGGCACGGTACGCGTCAACGAACTGCAGGAGACCACCGTGCCGGGGGTCGCCGCCGCGGGCGACACCGCCAAGCTCCCGGCCGTGCCGGACGCCGCCACCCTCGTCTCGCTGGGGGCCGCCGACGGCGTCCGGGCCGCGCTGTGGATGGAAGGCGACCTGTTCCGCTCCGGCCTGGGTTTCCCGTCCTCCTGACACACGACGCCTAGGCGGAGCCCGGTGTCGCGTGGGCTCCGCCTAGGCGCGGCGCGCGACGAACAGGCGGAGCCCGGCCTCGGCCAGAGGATGGTCGGGGCGGGGCAGCGTGAACCACGGCCGCAGCCCCGCATCCTCCAGTTGCGCAAGCCATTGCTCGTCGCTCAGGAAGACACGGTCGTCGTCCGCCCTGGGGTCGTCGGGGTGCAGGCGCTGTTCGCCGGGACGGGCGGACATGAGGAACTGCATCGAGGTCAGGATCGAATACAGCTCCCGGCTCGTCTCCACGAAAACGAACAGGCCGCCGGGGGCGAGCAGTTCCGCGAGCCCGGAGAGCGTCTTCGCGATGTGGCGGGCGTTGTGCAGGACGTTGGCCGACAGCACCACGTCGAGCGACGCGCGCGGCACCCCCTGCGCGGCTGCGTCGGCGTTGATGTCGAAGGTCCCGAAACGCACGCCGGGGTGTGCGCCGAAGCGTTCCCGGCCGAGGGTGAGGAAGTAGCGGGAGACGTCGGTGAACAGATAGTCGACGTCGCCGTGCGCGAGGGCGGCCAGAGCGTCGGTGGTCGTGCCGCCCACGCCCGCCCCCAGTTCCAGCACCCGCAGCGGAGCGCCCTGGTTCCGCTGCGCCCACCGCATGACTTCGGCGACGGCACCGTTGAGATACCGGTTGACGGGGTTGTCACGGTAGGCGCCGTCGGCGGTGTCGACGCCATCATCGTCGCCGAACAGAAGAGCGCGGATGGAGAGGTCGTCCCGCAGCAGTTCGGGCAGCCGCGCCATCGCCGACAGCATGAAGCGCGTCGTCTCCGCCGAGTAGCCGATCCGGGCGCCGTCGGCCGCCAGCCCTTCCGCGGCCGCGGCCGCCTCCCGCCGCGTCACCGGCCGCAGCCCGCCGTACGCGCCGTCGTCGTGCCGGACGAGCATGCCCTGCGCGACCAGGACGTCCAGCCAGCGGCGCAGGATCCAGCGGTGGCGGCCGGCGGCCCGGACGGCGTCGGCGATCTCGTCGGCGGTGAGCCGGTGTTCCGGCCGGGTCAGGCCCGCCGGACGCAGCGCGGACGCCATCGCGAGCACCGCCACGCCGTCCAGCCTCCGCAGGAAGGGCGGCAGCCGGGCCGGATCGGTGCCGGTCGCCTCCGCGGCGGCGCGGGCGGCGCGTTCCGGCAGGCCGGTCTCCGCGTCGATCTCGATCGTCACGTCCCGGCGCAGGACGGCGCGCGCCACCTCGGTGAGCCGGCGCGCGGTGAACGGCACGAACGGGTCGTGCGCCGTGCCGGGCCGTCCGGCGATCTCGTCCACGGGCACGGCGGCGGCCTCTGGAGGGGTCACCACCCCGAGAAGGGCAGGATCCGCCGGATCGGCGACCACCGCCGCCCGCTCCCCCACGATCTCCCTGAGCCGGGCCGCGGGCAGGCGGTCGCGCGGGATGCCGTGGACGCTCACCGCCGCTCCGCCGCCGGTGAGCCCGGCCAGCGCGGCGGCGCGGTCGCCGGGCAGCTCATCCCAGGCGACCGGCCTCGGGGTGGGGCGAGGAGGGGCGTCGACGTGCAGGACGGCGTCGAAGCGGTAGCGGGTCAGCTCGGTGTCGTCCCGCATCGTCTTGGGATGGACGCCCATGCGGACGGTACGGCCCGTCTCGGCGGCGGCCTGCGCGGCCAGCCGGGCGAGCAGCGGCGGGTCGAAGAGGAGTTCGGGTTCGCGCCGGGCCCGCTGTGCCGCGCGGCGCGCCACCTCGGCGGGATCGGCGTCGGGGGTCCGCGCGTGCTCGACCCACCGGCAGAAGTCGGACAGCAGCCGCGCGTCCCGTACGTCGCCGACGACCACGGTGCCTCCGGGAGCGACCAGCGCGATCGCGTCCCGGATCACCGCCGCCAGGTAGGCGGTGCCCGGGAAGCACTGGGTCACCGAGTTCAGCAGCACGCAGTCGGGCCGGGCATCGGGGAAGCCCGCCGCCCGCATCGCCGCCTCGACATGCGGCGATGCGGCCTCGTGGGCGGCGGCGCGGGCGAACGCGGTGCCCGGGCGCCGGGCGTCGGCGTCCAGCCTGCGGACGGCGGCGGCGGCCACGTCCGTGCCGACGTACCCGGCCACGTGGTCGCGCAGCCGGTACATGAGCAGCCCGGTCCCGCATCCCTGTTCCAGGATCCAGCGCGGGTGCAGGCTCAGCACCAGGTCGACGGTGTGGTCCACCCATTCGCGCATGTGCCGGACGGGGAGCGGGCGGCCGGTGTCGGAGGCGCGCCATCCGGACAGGTCGAGGTCGTCGGCGTGCCGCCCCTCCCCTTCGGAGTACGTCCAGTCGTAGACCTCTCCCCAGTTCTCCAGGAACTCGGCGGCGAGGTCGTCGCGGGCGGACACCGACGGGCGGAGGCGCACCGTGGTGCCGTCCGGGGCGAGGCGGGCGTCATCGATCCAGGGATGGTCGCGCAGCGGCTTCAGGAAGTCGTCACTGGGCACGGCTGGAAGACTCCGTTCCTAGGAGTTGTCGGTCGTTGACGTGCAGGACGCGGTCCGCGCACGCCGCCACCGCGCGGTCGTGCGTCACCAGCAGCACCGCCAGGCCGCCGGCGCGCAGCTCGGCCAGCAGCCGCAGGACGGCGGCGGCGGACGCGGCGTCCAGGGCGGCGGTGATCTCGTCGGCCAGCAGCACGGACGGTCCGGCGGCGAGCGCCCGGGCGAGCGCGACCCGCTGGCGTTGCCCTCCGGACAGCTCGCCCGGGCGGCGTGCGGCCAGCGCGGGGTCGAGGCCCACGGCGCGCAGCAGTTCCGGGACGCGCCCGCGCGCCTCGGCCCGGGTCGTCCCGGCCGTGAGGCGAAGGGGACGGGCCACGATGGTCGCGACGCGGTGGGCGGGGTTGAGCGCGCCCAGCGGATCCTGGCCGACGAACTGGACGGCGCGGACGTCCTCGGGGCCGCGTCGTTCCAGCGGCCAGGGCAGTGTCCGGCCGCGCAGGCTGAGGCGGCCGCGCTCCGGGGCGTGCAGCCCGGCGAGGGCGCGCAGCAGTGTGCTCTTGCCGCTGCCCGACGGCCCGGTGACGGCGACGAACTCGCCGTGCCGCAGCGACAGCCGGCCGACGTCGAGCAGGGCCGTCGGGCCGTGGGCCAGTCCGAGGCCGGTGACGGCCAGCACTTCGCCCGCCCCAGACGGCGGCCCGGCGGAGGCCTTGTGGAGGGCGGCGGGACCGGCGCCGGGCGGGGTCAGGTCGATGATCCGGTCGGCGACGCGGGCGACGAAGTCCCGGTCGTGGGAGACCACCAGCGTGACGGAGCGCCCGTCGCCGCGACGCCGTTCGAGGACGTCCGTCACGAGTGCGAGGGCGGCCGGGTCGAGGCCGCTGGTGGGTTCGTCGAGGACGAGCAGCGCGGGGTCGGTGAGGAGCGCGCGGGCCAGGGCCACGCGCTGCGCCTGCCCGCCCGACAGCCGGTTCGCGCGGCGCGACCAGAGCCGTTCCGCGTCGAGTCCGAGCCGCGTGAGGGTGGCGCGGGCGGCCGGGCGCAGGCCGCGGCGCCGCCCGTCGAGCACGGCGGCGCCCACGGTCATCAGCGGGTCGAGCGTGGCGACGGGATCCTGGTGGACGAGGCCGACGTGGGCGCGGCGCCAGCGGCGGGCGGCGCGTCCGGCCGGGACGGGCCGTCCCCGCCAGCCCACCGCGCCGCCGGTCTGGTGAAGCCCCTCCCCCAGCAGGCCGAGCACGGCCCGCAGCGCCGTGGTCTTGCCGCCGCCGGACGGCCCGGTGATCGCGACGACCTCGCCCGGCTCGGCGCGCAGGCGGAAACCGGTGACGACGGGTCGTCCCGTCGAGTCGGCGACGCCGAGCCCGTCGACCGAGAGCCCGGCACCGGCGGGGGGAGGTGCCGCATCGACCACGTGGCGCACGGAGCGGCGCGTGGTGCGGGACGTCCGCGCGAGCAGCGCCGCCGTCACCGCCACGACGCCGAGCGCGGCCGCCGGGGCCGCCGCCGCCATGGGGTTCAGGCGGGCTCCGGGCAGGTTCTCCCGCAGCATTAGCCCCCAGTCGGGGGTCGACGGCTCGGGGCCGATGCCGAGCATCCCGAACGCCGCCGCGAGCTGCAACGCCAGGACGAACCGCATCACCAGGTCGGCGGTGGCGGCTCCGGCCAGGGAGGGCAGCACCTCGCGCGCGAGGATCGCGGCGGTCCGCTCGCCCCGCCCCCGGGCCGCCTCCACGTATCCGGAGTCCCGCGCCTGCCGGGTCAGGTCGCGGATCACGCGCAGGCCGAGCGGGGCGCCACCGCAGACGGTCCCGGCGACCACGGCGGCGGACGGCGGCAGGGCGACGGCCAGCACCATCGCCTGCAGCAGGAACGGCACCGCCAGCAGCAGGTCGGCCAGCCCGGTCAGCAGCCGGTCGATCCGGCCGCCCGCCCAGCCGGCGGCCAGCCCGCCCGCCGTGCCGAGGAGCGCGGCGGCCAGCGCGGCGGCCGACGCGACGGCGGTGAGGGCCCGACCACCCGCCAGCACACGCGACAACACGTCCCGCCCGGCGTCGTCGGTGCCGAGCCAGAACCCGCCGCCCGGCGGCGTCCACGGCGCGCCGACCGAGGACGCCGGGTCGTACGGCGCGAACGCCCCACCGGCGATCACCACGGCCGGCAGGACGACCGTCCACGCGATCAGCGCTCTTCTCATACCGCCCGCCCAGGAGCGCGCCGCGGGTCGGTGAGCGCGGCCAGCACGTCGGCGGCGAGCAGCCCGGCCAGCACCACGGCCGCCGCCGGCATCGCGACGGCCTGCACGACCGGCACGTCGCGGTTGCCGATCGCGCCGACCAGCAGCTCGCCGAGCCCGCTGTAGCCGAACAGCGTCTCCACCACGGTCGTCGCGGCCAGCAGCCCGCCGGTCACCACGGCGAGCACCCGCACGGCCGGGGCGATCAGGTAGGGCAGGACGTGCCGGGCGGCGACCCGGGCCCGGGGCACGCCGCGCGCCACCGCCGACGTCACGTGCGGGCGGCGCACGATGTCGGCGACGGCGCCGCCGAGCAGGCCCGCGCCGAACGCGGCGGACGGGACGGCCAGCGCCAGGGCGGGCAGCACGAGGATCTGCGGCCGCTCCAACGGGGACCCGCCCGCGGGCACCAGCGACACCGGCGGCAGCCAGGCCAGCACACCGGCGAACACCGCCGCCAGGCCCGCCGCGAACACCGCCTGCGGCACCGCCGCCAGCGCGGTGACCATCGTGGTCAGCGTGCCACGGCGGTGCGGGGGCGCGTACCCGACCGCCCACGCCAACGCGAACATCAGCGGGACGGCGACGGCGAGGGCGCACCCGGCGAGGGTGAGCGTGGCGGGCAGCCGCTCGGCGACCATCTGCCCCACGGGACGGTCGGTGAGCAGGGAATGGCCCGCGTCGCCGCGCGCCATGCCGGCGAGCCACGTCGCGTAGCGCTGCCAGGCCGGGCGGTCCAGGCCGAGGCGGGCGCGCAGTTCGGCGTCGGCCGTCCCGCCGGACCGCGTCAGCGCCGCGTCCGACGGGAGGAGTTCGGTGGCGCCGAACACCGCGACCGACACCAGGAACAGGACGACGACCGTGCGCGCGGCGGAGGCGAGGATCCGGGCCGTCACCGTGTCAGCCGCACCCGCTCGACGAAGTTGCTCTCGAACCCGGCGCCGGTGGGCAGGCCGGCCACGCGGGCGGAGGTCAGGTCCAGGCCGTCACCGGCCGCCCAGACCACATAGCCGCCGTCGTCACGCAGCTGCCGCTGGAGCGTGCCGAACTCCGCACGCCGCTTCTGCTCGTCCCTGGTCGCCAGGGCCTTGTCGAACGCGGCGTCCCAGGCGGGCCGCTTCCAGGCCGTCTCGTTAGTGGGGGCGTCGCCGAGCAGCGACACCCGCGCCACGTCCAGGAACGGGATGCCGCCGAAGTAGCCGGTGTAGAAGTCGCTCTTGGCGAAGACACCGGTCCAGTAGGTATCCGGGGGCTCCATCTTCACGCGCACGGTGATGCCCGCCTCGCGCAGCTGCTGGGCGAACAGGTTGGCGGCGGTGTCCATCCCCGGGTAGGAGGTGGTGGTGGACAGGGTGAGGGTCAGCCCGTCGCCGTGCCCGGCCTGCCTCAGCAGCTCCTTGGCCCTGGCGACGTCACGGGGGCGCTGCGGGACGTCGCGCGGGCTGGACGGGTCCGCCGGGGTGAGCAGGTCGTTGCCGACCTCGCCGTAACCGAGGAACACCTTGTCGAGCAGTTCCCGCCGGTCGGTCGCGAGCTTGATCGCCTCACGGACCTTCGGGTCGTCGAAGGGTGCGCGGTCCAGCCGCATCACGAACGGGTACATCACGACGCCCGACCGGCGCACCACCTTCAGGTTCGGGTTGCCCTGCGCCTGGCGGGCGGAGGCGGGGCCGACGCTGCCGGCCACGTCGGCCTGCCCGGAGACGATCGCCTGAGCGCGCGCCTGCGGGTCGGCGACGGCGCGCACCTCGATGCGGCGCGTCGGCGGCCTGGGCCCCCACCAGCGGTCGTTGCGCTCCAGGACCGCGTGCTGCGGGGTGCCGCCGGTCATCCGGTACGGGCCGGATCCGGCGGGCGGCTTGTCGAACGACGTCGTTCCCTCGGGGACGACGAACGTCACCGACTCCAGGGCCCTCGGCACCTCGGCGTACGGCTTGGTGGTGACCAGTTGGAGGGTGTGGTCGTCCACGACGCGGGACCGTGCCATGTCGAACATCCGCAGCCTGCCGAAGTTCTCGGCCGCCTTCCGGTGGACGCGCCGCAGCGAGAACAGCACGTCGACGGCGCGGACGGGACGCCCGTCGGTGAACGCGGCGTTCTCCCGGAGTCTCACCGTCCACCGGGTCAGCGTCGCGTCCGGGGTGATGGACGTGGCGAGCCGGTACTCGGTGGTGCCGTCGGGCTTCGGCTTGGTCAGCACGTCGTACAGCAGCGCGAACCTGATCAGGTCGGACTGGTTGCCGATGCCGCCGTGCGGGTCGTTGATCGCGGTGGCGGGCGCGCCGACCGCGACGTAACGGAGCGTGTCGCCGCCGGACGACGCAGCCGCGCCGTCGTCGCCGCCCCCGCATCCCGACAGGGTGAGGGCGAGCCCGGCGGCCAGCGCCGCGGCGGCGGTCTTGGAGAGCGGATTCATCGTGAGGGGTTCCCGTTCGGTTTCAGTGCCGGGCGAGCGCCCGGTTGATCAGTTCGGCGACGCGGGTGAGAGCGGGCTCCCGCAGCAGGCCGTAGTGGTCGGCGTCGACGCCGTGGACGTCGAGGGGACCGGCCAGATGCCGTTCCCAGCCCAGGTCGGGCCGGCCGGGCGGGGTGTCGTCCACGCCCATCCCGATGCCGGAGTTGCGGGACGCGGGCCGGTCGGCGCGCACCAGCAACGTGGTGGTGGTCGTGTCGGCGAGGCGTTTCGGGGTGTGCTCGGCGAGGCCGCGCAGGTGCCGTGCGAAGACCTCGATCCGGTCTCTGACGTCGTCGCGGCGGCCGAGCAGCCCGTGCTCGCGCAGCCGCCGCGCGGCCTCCGCGTGCCGGCCGTCCGGGGGCATGCGGAGCAGCGCCGCCCGTGCCCGCGGTGTGCCGACGCCCAGGTCGACGCCGCGGAACGCCTCCAGGGCGCCCAGCAGCCGGACGGTCGCCTCGGCGTCGGCGGCGTCCGGGTCCGCCGCGTCGATCGGGGTGATGTACGTGGGGTCGTTGGAGTCGAGCATCAGCAGCAGGCCGACGGTCTCCCCCTGCTCGTGGAGGAGGCGGGCGACCTCCTGGCCGACGCTGCCGCCCATCGACCAGCCGCCCAGCAGGTACGGACCGGCGGAGTCGCGGCGGATCACGTCCGCGTAGCCGCGGGCGAGGTCGTCCAGTGCCGCGCCGGGCGGATCGACGCCGATCAGCCCGGGGTCGGTGACGGCGACGACGGAGAACCGCTCGTCCAGCAGCCGGGACAGCTCCGCGTAGCACATGACGTCGCCACCGGACGGGTGCAGCAGGTACAGGGTGCGGTCGCCGGTGCCGTCTCTCAGCGGGACGAGCACGTCGTCGGTCACCGTCGCGGACGCGGGGCGTTCGTCCCAGGCGCCGGGCTCGGTGGCCAGGCGCCGCACCCGCGCGACGTATCCGGCGAACACCCTGTCCACCTCGTCGGCGGGCAGGACGCCTTCGACGAAGTCCCACTGCAGCAGCAGTTCGCCGCGCTGGACGAGGACCTGGTGGTCGAGCCAGGTCTGCGGCGTCTGGCTGAGCGCGTGCACCTGCTCCCCGACCCACTGCAGGTCGGGTTCCCCGCCCACCAGGTCCTCCAGCCCGAGCGCGCTGGTGAACACCACCGGCACCGATCCGACCTCGCCGGTGCGCGCGGAGCGTTCGGCGAACAGGTCCAGCGCCGAGTACGCGCGATGGTCGAGATCGGCGAACAGCCGTTGGTGCGCGGCCCGGACGTGCTGGGCGAACGAGCCCGGCGTGCGGCGGTCCACCTCGTGCACCAGCAGCGAGGTGAAGTCGCCGACCACCGCGTCGACGTCCGGGTGCAGCGGCGGCCGGTCGAACAGGGTCAGGGTCAGCGCGAAGTGCGGGGCGTCCGACCAGGCCGCCAGCGTCTCGGCATAGGCGGCCAGCAGCACGGCGGTGGGCGTGGTGCCGCGCCGGGCGGCCTGGCGGCGCAGCGCGTCCCACTCGGCGGTGCCGAGCCTGCCCGTGCGGCGCGCGAATCGCGGCGGCCCGTCGACGTCGGTGACGGGCAGCGGCGGCGGGCCGGGGAGGGTGTCGATGCGGTCCCGCCAGTACGCGGCGGCGCGCCGCCACTCGTCGCCGTCCCGGGCCGCCTCCATCGCCCGCGCGCAGGCGGCGAAGTCCACGCCGATCTCCGGCAGCGCGGCGTCGGGATCCTCGTAGCAGCGGCGGACCTCCCGGTCGATGATCCAGTAGCTTCCGGCGTCGCAGATCAGCACGTCCACGCCGATGAACAGCCGCACCCGGCCGCCGGGCAGGCGGGCGGCGCGGATCTGCACCAGCGGCCACCGGTCGGGCGGCCCCGGGTCGCGGGAGACGCGGTCGCGCAGCCTGGCCAGCCGTTCGGCGCGGACGGGCTCGTCGGCGCCGGTCAGGTCGTGCACGCGGATCCGGTACGGCGGGACGTGGTCGAGCGTCCTCAGGCGGCCGTCGCCGGTGACGATGGTGCGGAGCATCGGGTGCCGGGCGATCACCTTGCGCCAGGCGGCCTCGTACCGGGCCAGGTCCAGGCCGGCGCAGTCGTACTCCAGGTAGAAGTGGCAGGCGATGTCGCCGAGGGCGTAGCCGCCGCCGCGTCCGACCCAGTAGGCGTGCTGCACGCGCGTCATCGGGAACGTTCCGTCGCCCGGTTCGCGGGCGCCGTCGGACGCGGGGGCGGGGGCGGGTGCCGGGCCGGCCGGGCCTTCCAGCAGTTCGGCGAGGCCCGCGACGGTCGGCCGGTCGAACAGGTCGCGGAGCCTCAACTCGACGCCGAAACCGGCGCGCAGCGTGGTCAGCATGCGGGTGGCCAGCAGGGAGTGGCCGCCGAGCGCGAAGAAGTCGGCGTCGGGCGAGGTCACCGGAACGCCGAGCAGTTCCGACCACAGGTCCGCAACGGCGCGCTGCGCCGCGGTCAGGCCCGCGCCGCCCGCGGTCTCGGCCGCGCCGGGCGGCGGGGGCGCGGTGAAGGCGGCCGTGGCCATCCGTTCCCGCAGGTCGGTGGCGGAGACCGCAACCACGGGCGGAAGGACGCCGCGCTCGCCGCTCGCCAGCACGCGGTCCAGGGCGCCCATGCCGGTGCGGGCGTCCAGCGCGTACGGCGTCCGCACCTCGCGCTCGCCGCCCAGCGGGCCGACCTTCCAAACGTCCCACACGACGCTGACCCATCCGGAGCCGCCGTGCGCTTCGGCATAGGCGTCCAGGTAGCGGTTGGCGGCGCAGTACGGCCCCATGCCGATTCCGCCGACCAGCGTGCCCGCCGACGACATCAGCACCACCACGTGCGGCAGCCGGTCGGGCGGCAGCGCGTCCAGCGCCGTCCGCAGCGCCAGCACCCCTGCGATCTTGGCGCGGACGTGCCCGGTGACGTGCTCGGACGTGACGCGCCGCAGCGGTTCCAGGTCGGCGGTGGCGACGACGCCGGCGGCGTGCACCACCACCGCGATCGGCGCCTGCGCGGCGAGTTCGGCCAGCAGTGCCGTGGTCTCGCGGGCGTCGGCGGCGTCCACCTGCCGCACCTGGACGTCCAGGCCCTCGTCGGCGAGCACCCGCAGCCATTCGGCGCGTTCGCCGTCCTCGGGCGGCGCGTTCCTGGACGTGACGACGACGCGCAGCCCCTGCCGGGCCAGGTGGGCGGCGGTGGTCAGGCCGACGTCCCCGAGCCCGCCGATGATCAGGGCGAGGTGCCCCGGCTCGGTCCGCGGCTTCCCGGTCGCCGGACGCCACGGCCGCATGCCGCGGACCCAGCGGTCGCCGCCGCGGACGGCGATCTCCGCGCCGGAGCCGCCCGCCGCGGTCGCGTCACCGAGTTCGGCCCGCAGCGATGCGGCGAGGTCCGCCCGGCCGTCCAGGTCGAGCGCGCGCCAACGCAGCCCCGGCTGCTCCTGGGCGAGGACGCGCGGCAGCGCGAGCGACGCGGCCGCGACCGGATCGGGCCGGTCGGCGCTCTGGACCCGCTGCGCCGACCGGGTGACGTGCAGCAGCAGACCGGGCGGCTCGGCGGCGGCGGCGATGACCTCCGCGACGCGCGCGTGCCGCAGGATCTCCTCGGTCACCGCGTCCGGCTCGTCCGAGCCGTCCGGGCTGTCCGGGCTGTCCGGGCTGTCCGGGTCGCCGCCGTGGGCGAGCGTGACGACACCCGTCCACTTCCCGGCCGAGGCGTCGTCCACGTCCGGGAGGGGGACGGCCTCGGCACCGGCGTCCGTGAGGACGGCGCAGACCTCGTCGACCTCGGTCCGGTGGCGTCCGGCGACGAGCCACCGGCCGTCCAGCCGCTCGACGGGGTCGAGCGGGGCGGTCTGCCGCCACACGGGGATCTGCAGCGGCTCGGTGTCGTCGGGGGCGTCGCCGTCGGCGTGGACGACCGGCCGTTCCGGTGGGTCGATCCACAGGCGGCGTCGTTGGAAGGCGTATCCGGGTGCGGCCACGCGGCGCCGTCCCGGCCGGTGCATGGCGGTGAAGTCGACGTCCACGCCGTGGGTCCACAGCCGTCCGGCGGCGGCCCGCACTCCGGCGAGATCGCCCTCGGCGCAGTCGGCCGCGAGCGTGGTCACGGCCGCGCGCAGCCCGGGCAGGTCGTGCCCGCGTGCGAGGGTGGCGAGCGCGGCGCCCGGACCGACCTGCACGAGCACCACCGGCACGTCGGGTGATCCGCCCACCGTGTCGACGGTCGTCCGCAGCGCCTGCGAGAACAGCACCGGATGCCGGAGCTGACGCACCCAGTGCTCGGCCGTGCCGACCTCGCCGTCGGCCACCGCGCCGGTCACCGTGCTGATCAGCGGGACGGCCGGGGTGCCCGCCCGTACCCGGGCGGCGGCGTCGCGCATGGCCGGCAGCGCCGGGTCGATCAGGCGCGAGTGCGCCGCTCCGTCGAACCGCAGCCGGGTCGGTGCCAGGCCGGTGGCGCGCAGCTCGGCCTCCAGTTCCGCCACCTCGGCGCGCGGCCCGGACACCACGCACGCGTTCGGGCCGTTGACGGCCGCGAGATCGACGGCGGGGTGCCGGGTGAGGAGGGCGCGCGTGTCCCGCTCGGGCAACGGGACCGCCAGCATCGCCCCGTCACCGGCGGCCTCGGCCAGCGCCCTGGACCGCACCGCGATGAGATGCGCGGCGTCCGCCAGCGGCAGGGCGCCGCTGACCACCGCGGCGGTGTATTCGCCCAGGCTGTGGCCGAGCACCGCATGCGGTCCGATCCCCCAGGACTCCAGCAGCCGCGCCGTCGCCAGCGACACCGCGAACAGCGCGGGCAGCCCGTGCACCGCGCCGTGGGCACGCGCGGTGTCGGCCGCCTCGCCTTGGACGACCGTCCGGATGTCCAGGTCGAGGAGGCCGGCGAACAGTTCCGCGCACTCGTCCACGCAGTCGGCGAACACCGGCTCGGCGGCGTACGGCTCGGCTCCCATCCCCGGCCGCGCGCTGCCGCCGCCCGGGAAGGCGAACACCACGCGCGGGGGTGTCGAGACGGGGCCCGCCGGAACCGCCGCCCGCAGCGCGGATTCGAGGGACTCGCCGTCGGCGACCACGGCGGCGAGCCGGTGCGGAAGGTGCTCGCGGCCGGTCTGGAGGGTGTACGCCAGGTCGGCCGTGCCGACGCCCGGCCGTTGTCCGGCCCATGCCGCGAGGCCGGCGGCGGTGTCGCGGAGCGCCCGCGGCCCGTGCGCCGAGAGGATGATCGTGTGCGGTCGCGGATCGCCGTGTTCCGCGGGCGGCCGCTGTTCGGGCGGCGGGCCGACGATGACGTGCGCGTTCGTCCCGCCGATGCCGAACGAGCTGACTCCGGCGAGCTTCGGGCCCGTCCACGGCCGGGTCTCGGTGACGACCTCGAACGCGGACCCGTCCAGCCCCAGCAGTTCGTTGACGGGCTCGGCGTGCAGGGACGCGGGCAGGGTCCCCGCGCGCACCGCCAGCACCGTCTTGATGAACGAGGCGATCCCGGCGGCCGAGTTGGCGTGGCCGATGTTGCTCTTGACCGACCCGAGCCCGCACCAGGCCGGCCCCGTGTCGCCGAAGACGCGGCGCAGCGCCGTCACCTCGATCGGATCGCCGATGCGGGTGGCGGTGCCGTGCGCCTCGACGTAACCGATCTGCCGCGGCCCGACGCCCGCCACCGCCTGCGCCTCGGTGATGACGGCGGCCTGGCCGCGCACGGACGGCGCCGTGAAGCCCGCCTTCGCCGCGCCGTCGTTGCCGACCGCCGAGCCGAGCACGACGGCCAGGACCGGATCGCCGTCGTCCAGCGCCTCGCGCAGGCGGCGCAGCACCACGACGCCGACGCCCTGGGTGTAGACGACGCCGCTGCCGTGCGCGGAGAACGGGCGCACCCTGCCGTCACGGGAGTAGATACCGTCCGCCATGGGCAGGTATCCGCGGCCCTGCGGCACGATCAGCGACGCCCCTCCCGCGAGCGCGGTGTCGCACTCGCCCGACAGCAGCGACTGGGCCGCCATGTGCACCGCGACCAGCGAAGTGGAGCACGTGGTGTTCACCGCGACCGCCGGGCCGGTGAGGTTCAGCCGGTACGCGGCCTGCAGCGGCATGTAGTCGGTCTGCGTCGCGATCGCCGTCTGCAGGCTCCCGGCGGGGTCGGCGCCGCCGCCCGTCGGGTCCCAGCGACCGGCGAGGTTGCTCGCCAGGTAGGCGCTCTGCGCCGCCCCGGCGAACACCCCGACCGCTCCGGCGCCGCGTCCGCCGCCGTGGCCGGACTGTTCCAGCGCCCGCCACGCGCACTCCAGGAACAGCCGGTGCTGCGGGTCCAGCAGCGCGGCCTCGGCGTCGGTGAGCCCGAACGGCTCGGGGTCGAACAGGTCCTGCCCCTCGATGAGACCGGCGACCGGCACGTAGGCGGGGTCGCGGCGCAGCGCCCGGGGGACGCCACCGGCGGCGAGTTCCTCGTCGGTGAGCCTCGTCAGCCCTTCACGCCCCTGGACGAGCATGTCCCAGAACGCGTCCGCGTCCGGCGCCCCCGGGTACCGGCAGGCCAGCCCGATGACGGCGACGGCGGCGTCCGGGTCGGGCAGCGGCTCCCGCCCGCTCATCGCGCGGCCTCGGCGGCCTGCCGGCGGGCGAGCCGGCGGTTGTGCGCCCGGCGCGCCGCCGGGTCGGCGGCGGTCTCCCGCACGGCGTGCCGCTCGGGCAGGGCGACGGCCTGGTCCGTGCGCCGGGCGGTGATCCACGCGGCGAGGTCCCGCACGGTCGGCCTGGTGAACAGGTCGACGACGGACAGGCCGGGATCGAGCCGTTCGGTGAGCCTGGCGTGCGCCCGCACGAGCGTGAGGGAGGTGGCGCCGAGGCGCATGAAGGGGGTGGTCACGTCGACCGGGACGCCGCCGAGCAGTTCGCCCAACGTCTCGGCCACCACCCGCTCGAGCTCCGGGTCGGCCTCGGGTTCGCCCGTCGCTGCGGGCTCCGGCTCGGGCGCCCGGACGGTCTCGGCCGACGGCCGAGTCGGCGGAACCGGTGGTTCGGGGGGTGGAGCGGGTATCGGTGCCGTGACGACGCCGAGTTCGATCAGCCCGTCTGCGGGCAGCCGCTCGTGCAGGGTGACGCCCTGGCCCGCGGCCGCCGCCGACAGCCGGCCGGCCCACTCCCCCGCGGCCGTCAGCGCCCGCGCCGGGGACAGGGTGCCGCCGGAGATGCGCACCGCCACGTCCAGGCCCTGCTCGCCCGCCTGCCTGAGCAGTGCCGCCAGCCCCTCGTCCTGTCCGGCGGGCGGGGCGGCGGGCGGGGCGGCGGGGTCTCGTGCGGGCCGCTGCTCGGGAGGCGCGGCCGCACGCCGATAGGGGTTCGGCAGGGCCGCGTAGTCGATCTTGCCGTTGGCGGTGACGGGGAACTCCTCGAGCCAGAGGATGCGGCTCGGCACCATGAAGTCGGGCACGCGGTCCCGCAGGTGGGCGATGAGCGCGTCGTCGGACGGCGGCTCGCCCGGACCGGCGGCGACCAGGTAGGCGACCAGCCGCGGCCGGTCGTCGGGGCCGCGCACCGACAGCGCCACCGAGTGCCGCACGCCGGGCGCCCGGTTCAGGGCCGACTCCACCTCGCCGAGCTCGATGCGATGCCCGCGGATCTTCACCTGCCGGTCGAGGCGTCCGAGGAACTCGATGGTGCCGTCCGTCCGCCAGCGGCCGAGGTCCCCCGTCCGGTAGAGGCGGCGGCCGAGCACCGGGTCGACGACGAACCGCTCCCGTGTCTGGGCCTCGTCGCCGATGTAGCCGCGGGCCAGGCCGTCGCCGCCGATGTGCAGCTCGCCCGCCTCCCCCACCGGGCAGGGACGTCCACGCCGGTCGAGGATGTGGAAGGACTGGCCGCGCAACGGCCGTCCATACGGGATGCTCGGCCAGGACGGGTCCACGTCGCCGATCGGGTGGCAGATCGACCAGATCGACGCCTCCGTCGCCCCGCCGAGGCTCACCACCCGCGCCCGCGGTGCCAGCGCCCGGATCCTGTCGGGCAGCGTCACCGGGATCCAGTCGGCCGACAGGAACACCAGCCGCAGCGGCGCCAGCACCGCGCGGGCCCGCTCCGGCTCGATCTCGGCGTACTCGACGAGCATCTCCATCAGCGCGGGCGCGGTGTTCCAGACGGTGACGCGGTGGCGTTCCATCAGGTCGAGCCAGTGTCCGGGGTCGCGCTGACGGTCGGCGTCGGGCAGGACGAGGGCGGCACCGGTGCCCATGACACCGAAGATGTCGTGCACCGACAGGTCGAAACTGAACGCCGACAGCCCGAGCACCCGGTCGTCCGGACCGACGGGGAACCGGTCGATCAGGTCGTCGATGGTGGTGCGCGCCGCGCGGTGCTCGATGGCCACGCCCTTGGGACGGCCCGTCGATCCCGACGTGAAAATCACATAAGCCAGATCGTCGGCCCTGGCCGCACGCGGCCGCGCCCGCTCTCCCTCACCCGTCACCCCGTGGACCCGCACCTGCGGGGGCCATTCGACGGCCGACCCCTCGGGGACCAGGGCGGTCCGCACCCCGGCCTGCTCGCACACCGACGCGATCCGGCTCGCGGGCCACGACGGCTCCACCGGGACGTAACCGGCGCCGCTCGCGCACACGCCCAGCAGCGCGGTCACCTGGTCGATGCCCTTGTCGAAGGCGACCGCGACCAGATCGCCCGGCCCGACACCCGAGGCGGCCAGCACGCCGCCGATGCGTTCGGCGCGTTCGGCCAGTTCCCCGTGGGTGAGCCCGCCCGCCGAGTCCAGCAGAGCCGCGTTGTCCGGCATGGCCTGGGCGGCGGCACGCAGCGGATCGTTCAGCAGAGGCCCGGCGTCGCCGAAGGGGCTGCGGTCCAGCGGCTCCTCGGGCAGGAAGGTGGGATCCCAGCCGAATCCCGGATCGTCCCACACGTCCTCCTCGGCGGCGAGCCGCCGCAGCAGCCGCAGGTGGGCGTCGCGCATGCCCGCCACGAACCCGTCGGCGAACGCGCCGTCGACCGCGTCCCAGGCGATGCGCAGCCGTCCCCCCTCCTCGTGGACGATGTGGTCCAGCGCCACCTGCGGTGTCTGCGAGATGCCGAAGACCTCCTCGCCCAGCCACGCGGCCGGGTCGCGCTCCGGGTCCGACAGGCCCACGCCGCTGGTGAACACCACGGGATAGCGCGGTGTCAGCCCGGTCACCCCCGCGTCCCGCAGCACCTCGACACCCGACACCGCGCGGTGCTCCATGTCCGTCCAGAACCGCCGGTTGACCCGCGCCGCGAACTCGCCGAATCCGCGGGTGCCCGCGTCGGGCACCTCGACCAGGATCGTCGAGGTGAAGTCGCCGACCAGGTGCGCCAGCTCCGGGTCGTCGGGCCGGTCGAACAGTGTCGTGTTCAGGCAGAACGGCGCGGACGCGCCCCACCGCGCCAGCACGAGCCCGAACGCGGCCAGCAGCACGCCGGTCGGGCTGAGCCCGCGTCCGGCCGCGCGTCCCCTCAGCGCGCTCCATTCCTCCGGCGACAGCTCGCCCGCCCACCGGCTGAACCGGTGCCGGCGCAGTTCCGCCAGGTCGGTCGCCCATGGCAGCGACGGTCCGGGTGCGAGCGCGTCCGCCCGCCGCCGCCAGTACGCCCGGTCGCGTTCCCTGCGCTCCGCCTCGGCGGGGTCGGCGGCGCGACGCTCGACCAGCTCGGCGAAGGTGATCGGCGCGGCGGGCAGATCGGCCGCCGGGTCGGCGACCAGGTCGCCCCACTCGGCGAGGATCTGCATCCAGCCCGCCAGGTCCAGCGCGAGCACGTCGACCCCGAGGAGGATCCGCGTCCGCCCGTCCGGCAGGAACGCCGCGCGGACGTCGAACAACGGCCACCGCCCCGCGTCGCGCACCTGGTGCGAGCACTCATGGCGCATCGCGGCGAGCCGGGCGTCCGCCTCCCGCTCGCCGTCCGCCCTCAGATCCACGACCTCGATCTCGTATTCGTCGACCGTGGGAAGGACGTGCTGCCGCCCCTCCCCGTCCACGATCATGCGGAGCATCGGGTGGTGGGCCACCAGCCGGTTCCACGCGGCGGTGAGCCGGGCAAGATCTCTCTCCGCTCCCTCCGGCCCGGGCACCCGGTCGTACTCGCGGTAGTAGAACGTCGCCACGCCCCCGAGCGGGAACGCGGGATCCCGCCCGATCCAGTACGCGGCCTGCAACGGCGTCAGCGGGAATCCCTCGTCACGCTCCCCGGGCTCGGCGCCCCCCGTGGCGACGCTGCGGACGGTCGCGTTCCCCAGAAACGCCGTCATCGGCAGATCCAGTCCCAGCTCCCGCAATCTGCGACGCAACCGTACGGCGGTGAACGAGTCCAGCCCCAGCACGGTCAGCGGCGCATCGGGATCCACCGCCTCGACACCGAGCACCTCGGCCACCACCCCGGCCACCTCATCGACCCCGACAGTCAGGGACGAAGACGACACCTCAAACATGACTCCCCTTCACCAGGAAGCAGGATGAACACGATAACGATTATCATATTCCTACACATCGGGACCATCCTGCCCCTCCCGGAGGAGCCGGGCGGAGACAACCGCACGGGTGGCGTGGACGTCTCCCTGGGCAAGGGGGAGATGCCGTGGGGACCGAGCACCAGATCGCGTTCTTCGTGCGAGAGATCTCAGAGGCCGCCCCGCCGCGGCGTGCGGCCGCCGCCAAAGGACTGGGACGGATCGGCCGCCCAGAGCACACCGCGGTCCTCATCGCGGCGGCGCGGGACGGCGATCCGGGGGTGCGCGCGGCCGCGGCGATCGGGCTCGGCAGGCTCCTGGCGCCCACGCGCGGGGAGCCGGCGCCGCGGGACGGGCGGCGCGCCGTCGAGAGGCCGGTCCACGACCTTCTGGTCGAACTGCTGGCCGACCCGGACGCGCGGGTCCTGCGCCGGGCCGCGTCGGCGGCGGACCGCCTGGGGCTGACCGGTCCGGCCGTCACCGCCGCGCTCGGGCGGCTGCTGCGCGACGAGGAGTACCACGTCAGGCTGAACGCGCTGGTCGCGCTGCGCCGGCTGGGCGAGCCCGGGGACGTCGAGGCGCTGGTCGACCTGCTCGACGATCCCGCGCGGGCGGTCCGGGACTTCGCGGGCGTGGTGGTCTGGAGGGTGCTGCACCTGCGGGAACACGACGACGTCCTGCTGCCCCCGCTGTCGCGGGTGGCGCTTTCGGGCCCGGGAAGGGCACGTGCGACGGCCCTGACCATGGTCGCCCAGCGCGGCCGCCGGGACCTCGCGGTCGCCGCGCTCACCGCCGCCGAGCCGGAGGTGCGGCAGGCCGCGGCAAGGATCCTGTCCCGGGATCCGCGGCCGGAGACGGCCGACCGCCTGCTCGCCGCGCTCGACGCCGAACGCGACCCCGCCGTGGCGAGGGTCCTGCTCGGTGTCGCCGGGCAATGCGGGGACCGCGGCCTGGCGGCGGCCGTCCGCTGGCTGCACGACCGCGAAGCCGGTCCGGTCGCCGCCTGGGCGATGGGCCGCATCGGCACACCCGGCGCCGTCCGGCGGCTGCGCGCGCTGGTGGCAGGCCGGACGGCGGTGCCTCCGGCGGTGCGCGGCGCCGCCGCCCGCGCGCTGGGGGCGGCGGGCGACCGGCACGACGCCGAGTCCCTGATCGCCCTTCTCGACGACTCGGACGGGGACGTCCGGCTGGGCGCTCTGCAGGGCCTCGCCTCGCTGGACCTGGACGGATGGCGGGCACGCCGGCAGCGGGCCCGCGTCGTGGAGGCGCTGCTGAGCAGGTGGGCCGCGCATCCGGTGCTGATCTGGTACTTCTACAGCGCGCTGAGGCATCACCCCGAGACACGGCGGCCGGAGGTGCGCGCACGGCTGCGGCGGCTGGTCAAGGAGTCGGCCGGAGACGGCCGGGCGGCGGCGCTGGCGCTGCTGGCCGACACCGACGTACGGGCCGCCGCCGACGCCCTGCGCGTTCTGGATCCGGGCTGACCCGTGGCCGCCGCATCCCGCGGTCCCGCATCCCGCGGTCCCGCATCACGGACGGCGCCGGTCACTCCATCTCGAATGCCTCGGCGTCGCTGAGGTCGTCGACCCGGATCGGTGTCCGCTGCTCGAAGGCGACCGCGATGCCGTAGGGGTGGCAGATGGGGAACCGCCCCTCGGCGAAGCGTATGTGCCACTCGTCGACATAGAAGTTGAGCTGCGGAGAGTCCACCGGCAGGTCCGTGGCGCGCAGTTCCCGGTAGGGATCGATGTCCGCCTCGGCGAGGCCGAAGAAAGCCGGGTCGCCGACGAGCGTCCCGTGCATGAAACGAAGTCCGGCCTCGAGGTAACGGTCGACGTCACCGAGCACCTCGGCGACAAGGGGCAGGTCGGCCTGGTCGAGCTCCTCGGAGCCTTCGAGCACTATCGTCGCCTGGACCGGCATGCCGTAGAGCGAGCTGTCCGCAGGTCGCTCGACGCCCCACAGGCGCACGGCGCCAGGACCTCGTTCACAGATCAGCTTCCCGATGCCGGTGCGGTGCACGGAGGTCACGAGACTTCTCTCGCGTCCGCGCCCTGGGAGTCCGCCAGGTGGCGCTCCTTGAGCAGGGACTTGTGGATCTTCCCCACGGGGGTCAGCGGCACGTCGGTGGTGACGACGAACTGACGCGGGACCTTGTAGTCGGCCAGCCGGTCCCGGCAGTAGGCGGTGAGCTCCTCGGCGGTGGGGGGCTCGGCCCCCGGCCGGGGCACCACGTAGAAGCGGCCGACCTCGCCGAGAACGTCGTCGGGCACGCCGATCCCCGCGGCCATCGCGACCTTCGGGTGCGCGGTCAGGACGTTCTCGATCTCCACCGGGTAGACGTTGAAGCCGCCCTGGATGTACATCTCCTTCTTGCGGCCGCGCAGCACCAGGTGCCCGGAGGGCTCCATCTCCACCATGTCGCCGGTGGCCAGCCAGCCGTCCGGCAGGAAGACCTCGGCGGTCTCCGCCGGCATGTCCCAGTACCCGGCGGCCACGCAGCCGCCGCGGATCTGCAGCTCGCCGGCCTCCCCGGGCGGCAGGACGGCCCCGTCCCGGCCGACCACCCGCGCCTCGAAGTCGCCGATCACCGCGCCGAGGGTGCGGGACACCGTCTCCGGGTCGTCGTCCCGGCGCGACAGGACGCACGCGCCCGACGATTCCGACAGCCCGTACAGGCCGTACAGCGACGCCGCCGGGAAGCCCCGCCGGATCGTCTCGGCCAGCGCGGGTTCCATGTTGGAGCCGCCCGCTATGCAGATCCGCACCGACGACACGTCGCGGTCGGCGAAGTCGTCGCGGCCGAGCATCAGGACGTACATCGTCGGCACCGCGGCGAGGACGGTCACGCGGTGACGTTCGATCGCGCGCAGCGAGGCGTCCGGGCCGAACGCGGGCACCAGCGCCACCGCTCCCCCGCTGACCAGCGCGGTCATGATGGTGCAGGTGATGCCGCCGACGTGGTTGAACGGCAGGTGCCCGAGCTGGACGTCGCCGGGGCCCATCGCGAAGTGCTCGGCCTGCGCCGAAGCCGAGGCCAGGATGCCGCAATGGGTGATGACCGCGCCCTTGGGGCGTCCGGTGGTCCCGGAGGTGTAGAGGATCAGCAGCGGGTGGTCCGGGGTCACCTCCTCGCGGGCCGCCGTCAGCGCCGCCGCGTCGACCGGGGTCGCGGTCAGCTCGTCGAACGAGACGCTGCCCGCGAATCCCCCGCCGAAGAACACGTAGTCGCGCACGTCCGGCAGCTGCGCGCGGAAGCCGTCGAAGAACGCCGCGAAGTCGAAGCCGGGGACGGCGTCCACGCTGACCACCATGCGGGCGCCGCTCTGGCCGAGCATGTACGACAGCTCCCGCTCCCGGTACCGCACGTTCAGCGGGACGACGACCGCGCCGATCCGCGCGGCGCCGAAGAAGACGGCCAGCCACTGCGGCGTGTTCGGGCCCAGCAGCCCGATCCGGTCGCCGCGCCGGACGCCGCGCGCCAGCAGCCCGGCCGCGACCCGGTCGGCCAGCTCGTCGAACCGGCCGAACGTGAGGGTGTCGTCGCCGTCGTGCAGGAACGCCCCGCCCCGTTCCGCCGCGTCCGCCAGCGCGGCCCCGACCGTCATGGCTCGCATGTCGCCCTCTCCCTCGGCCATGTCCTCCCCAACGACCAACGATCGGAGCCGGTCCGCCACGACCTCAGGACTTGCGGCCGACGCCCGCGTAGAACCAGATGCGCAGCGCCTCCTCGGTGCTCACCGGCTGCTCCGGACGCCACAGCGGCGCCCACACCAGCCCGGGGTCGAGCAGCTCGAAGTCGCCGAACAGCGCGCGCACCTGCTCGGCGGTGCGCGGCGTTCCGGGCGCGGAGGTCTTCTTGTAGACCTCGACGACCTTGGCGACCACGTCGGGGATGCCGTCGGCCGAGGCGTGCGTCAGCGCCAGGTGGCTGCCGGGCGCCAGGGCGTCGCGCAGGTGGGCCATGATGCCGGGCGGGTCGTCCTCGTCCGGGATGAAGTGCAGCGTCGCCACCAGCAGCAGCGCCACCGGCTTGCTGAGGTCCAGCAGCTTGCCGGTGTCGGGGTGGTCGAGGATCTCCTGGGGACGGCGCAGGTCGGCCTGGACGATCCGCACGTTTCCCGACCCGGCGAGCAGCGCCCGCGCGTGCGCGACGACCTGCTCGTCGTAGTCGACGTACACCACGCGGGCGTCGGGGTTCACCGAGTGCGCGATCTGGTGCACGTTCTGCTGGGTGGGCAGGCCGGTGCCGATGTCGAGGAACTGGTCGATGCCCTGCTCGGCGAGATGGCGCACCGCACGTCCGAGGAAGGCCCGGTTGGCCTTGATCGTGGACAGCAGGGTGGGATCGGCGGACATCGCCTCCTCGGCCCGCACCCGGTCGGCCTCGTAGTGGTCCTTGCCACCGAGGTAGTAGTCGTACATGCGAGCAATGTTCGGCACACTCGGGTCGAAACCCTTCGGCCGAGGCCGCTCGTCCGCCACCGTCGCTCCTCACCGGCCGTGCGTACTGACGCAGGAGTCACGGGCCACGCCGTGCGATGTTCACGATCATCCTAGTGTCAGATCGCGCCTTTCCGGCCGCACTGTTCCCACCAGTCTCCAGCGAAACACCAGCTAACCGGCAATCAGCTACATAACACCTCCAACCCAGACGGCGAATCGGTCGCGGGGCCGGTTCCTCTCCGGCGCGACGTCCACACGGGCGGTGGGACCCGGCGTGAAAGTTTTCACGGAACGCGGGAGCGGCGGAAGGGGCCGCGAGGGCGGAGGCGGGCACCTCGGAGACGCCGGGACAGGGGCGCTGAACAGGCATGACGCGGTTTCTGCAGCGCGGGCCCGGCCGGCGGCGGAAGAGGGCGGCGGCTCGGGTCGGCGTTGACACGGGGGTGGGGCGATCTCAGCATGAGGCCACTTGATCACCGCTGTGTCGATGGGACATCCCATGCGGATTCGCCGTTTTCTCGCCGCGCTCGTGACGTCGCTTCTGGGCGGCGCCGTTCTCGTCGGCCCCGGGCATTCCAGCGCGGCGTCCACGGCGGTCGCGGTCACCGTCAACGTCCGGGGCGGGCTGGCGACCATGCCGGAGACCGGACTCGGGATCAACGACGCGATCTGGGACTCCCAGCTCGGCACCACGGCGGTGTCCGACCTGATGAAGTCGGCCGGGGTGCGGGTCAAACGGTACCCGGGCGGTTCCTACGGCGACATCTATCACTGGAAG
Source organism: Actinomadura miaoliensis (assembly GCF_039536785.1). Classification (NCBI taxonomy): domain Bacteria; kingdom Bacillati; phylum Actinomycetota; class Actinomycetes; order Streptosporangiales; family Thermomonosporaceae; genus Actinomadura; species Actinomadura miaoliensis. Next base: position 126,947 of record NZ_BAAAZG010000017.1, on the reverse strand, counting down.
GACCACACCGCTCCGGGTGGCTACGTGGCGCCGGGCACCGACTTCGACACGTTCATGGCGTCGGTGAAGCGGATGGACGCCGAGCCGATGATCATCGCCAACTACGGCACCGGGACGCCCGAGGAGGCCGCCGACTGGGTGCGGTACGCCAACGTGACCAAGAAGTACGGCACCAGGTACTGGGTGGTCGGCAACGAGAACTACGGCAACGGCCACTACGGCGCGGCGTGGGAGGCCGACCACCACCCGGACAAGAGCCCGGCGGCGTATGCGCGCGGCGTCGTCGCCTTCGCCGACGCGATGAAGGCGGTCGACCCGGCGATCAAGGTCGGCGCGGTGCTCACCATGCCCGCGAACTGGCCGGACGCCCTGGTCGGCGAGGGCGACGCGGGCAGCTGGAACCAGACGGTGCTGTCGATCGCCGGATCGAAGATCGACTTCGTGGACGTGCACTGGTACCCGGGCGGCGGCACCGCGGCCGAGGCGCTGGCCAAGTCCGCGCACATCGACGACGCCATGTACCTGCTGCGCGGGCAGATCGACCGCTACGCCGGCGGCCGGCGCCTCGGCATCAGTCTCACCGAGACCAACGTGGGGGTCGGCCCCAACACCCAGCCGGGCGCGCTGTTCCTGGCCGACGTCTACAGCGGGCTGCTGAAGAACGGCGTCTTCACCGTCAACTGGTGGAACGTGCACAACGGCATCGACAAGGTGTCCACGGTCGCCGGGCACACCGACTACGGCGACTTCGGGATGCTCTCCAGCGGGACGTGCACGCCGGACGGGTCGGTGTGCGAGCCGCCGCTCAACACGCCGTTCGCGCCCTACCACGGGCTGTCGATGATGAACCTGTTCGTCCGTCCCGGTGACCGGTTCGTCCAGGCCGGGACGGACGATCCGCTGGTCACCGCGCACGCCGCGCGCCGTCCCGACGGCGACCTGGCGGTGCTGCTGCTGAACAAGGACCCCGACAACGAGCGCACGGTGAACCTCGACTACGTCGGGTACACCCCGGCCGGCGGCGCTCCCACCGTGTACTCCCACGTCAACGGCGGCACCTCGATCACCTCCGGGCGCGACGGCGGCGCCACGACCCGGACGCTGCCGCCCTACTCGCTGACGACGCTCGTCCTGCACCCGGCGAGCAAGCCGTCCGGCGCGCCGGCCGAGCCCGGCGCCCCCACCGCCGCGCAGGTCACCGACCGCACCGCCGCGATCTCCTGGCCCGCGGCCGCCGCCGGGGACCACCCGATCGCCAAGTACGAGGTGTACCGGCAGGACGGCGCGACCAGCGAGCAGCTCGGCGAGACCGCGGGGACCTCGTTCACGGCGCGCAACCTCAGGCCCGGCACCCGGTACACCGTCAACGTGCTGGCGCGCGACACCGCGGGCAAGGTCTCCTGGGCGTCGCCTCCGCTCACCTTCACCACCGGCACGCCGAAGGACAGCACCTGCACCGTCCGCTACAGCGCCAACGGCGACTGGTCGAACGGCTACATCGCGAGCGTCGACATCACCAACACCGGCCCCGCCTCCGTCAACGGCTGGACGCTCGCCTTCACCTGGCCGACCGGATGGCAGCAGATGAACGGCGGCTGGAACGGCGCCTGGCAGCAGAACGGCCGGGACGTCAAGGTCACCAACCTCGACCACAACGCCGAACTCGCCGCGGGCGGGGGCACGGTGAACGTGGGCTTCGTCGCCGGATACAGCGGCCCGAACGTCCTGCCGTCGGTGTTCACCCTCAACGGCACCGTCTGCCACGCCGAATGAGAAGGAGCCCGTGTACGCAACGCACCCGGGCGTGCGCGCGTACACGCGCGCCGAAGGTTCTACTTGGTCAGCCCGTGGTCGTGGCCGTGGCCGGCGGCGGCCGCGCGGGCGGCGCCCGTGGTCGCGGTCCGGGTCTCGGGGCCGGGCAGGTCGCTGCTGTAGGCGTAGGTGAGGGTGGAGTGGGCGATCGCGCCCAGGTTCACCGCGAGCGCCCGGTCGTTGATGTTCGACAGGTCGTCGCACGCCTGGTGGTAGCAGTGGTCGTACGCCTCACCGGCGGTGCCGCCGAACAGCGCGGCCTCCTCGGCGGTCTTGACGCCCTCGGCGCCGGTGAACAGGCCGCCGGACGGGATGCCGACGGCGATGAACGGGCCGTAGTCGGAGCGGCCGTCGAAGTCGGTGCCGACGTGGCCGAGGCGCAGGGCGTCGAAGTACTTCTCGAAGGTCTTCTCGATCTCGTCCGATCCGGGCGGACCGGCCGGGGAGCCCACGCCGTCGGAGTCGTCCCCGTCGTAGATCTTGAAGGCGTAGTTGGGCGAGGCGACCATGTCGTAGTTCAGGTAGAGCCGGATCCTGGCGCGGTCGGCCTCAGACAGGTTCGCCACGTAGTGCTCGGCGCCCAGCAGGCCGAGCTCCTCGGCGCCCCACCAGGCGAACCGCACCTTGTTCTTGGGTTTCAGCTCGGCCGTGCGCAGGGCGACCTCGAGCAGCGCGGCGCTGCCGGAGCCGTTGTCGTTGATGCCCGGTCCGGCCAGGACGCTGTCGAGGTGGGCGCCGCTCATGACGACCCGGTCCGCGCGTCCCTTCTTCGATTCGGCCAGCACGTTCCAGGTGGTGCGGTTCTCGCTCTCGGTGTCGGTCCTGACCCGCACGACGGTGCCCGCCGGGGAGGCCAGGTCCTCACCGACCGCGAAGCTGGTGCCGACCACCGGGATGGTGAGGCCGGGCTGGTTGAGGGTGCCCTGCAGGGTCTCGGTGCGGCCCGGCTGCCCCTCGTTGAAGATGATCACGCCGGCCGCGCCGGCGGCCTGGGCATTGCGGGCCTTGTCCTCGAAGTTGCAGGTGCCGCGCTGCAGCAGCGCGATGTTCCCGGCGGTGAACGAGGCGAAGTCGGACGCCTCGCACCCGCTGGTGGAGCCGGGCTGCGGCGCCGGCGGCAGCGTCAGGTCGACGGCCTGCACGGTCGCGGTGACGTCGCCCGACCCGGAGTAGGTCATGGTGGCGAAGTCGCCGAGCGAACTGCCGTCCGGCGGGGTCGGCCGGTAGGTGGCCGGGTCCGGGGAGACCTGGTTCAGCAGCGCCGTGGACTTCTCCTGGAAGAAGGGGAACTCGAACGGCTGGACGGTCACGTTGTACCCGGCCTTGCGCAGCTGCCCCGCCACGTAGTCGCGGGAGGCGGCGTAGCCGGGCGTGCCCGAGGCGCGGGTGCCGCCGTTGGCATTGGCGATCGACTGCAGCGTCTGCAGATGCCGCTTGGCGCCGGGCGCGGTGATCGACGCCATGACGCGCCGCTGGTCGGCCGTGCCGGGATCGGCTCCGGCGGGGGCGGCCAGCGACAGCGGCAGGGCGAGCGCCGCGACCGCGGTGGCGGCGCGGAACCCGGCCCGGCGCAGGTGGGCGTTCCGAGGGTGTAGACGCATTCGGCTGCTCCACAGGGGGACGAAGGGGATGACGCTTCCCCGAGCTCGATCTCGGAACGTAGCGCCATTCCCCTGCGGCGCGCATGGCCGGAGGTGGCCGCCGACCCGATGCGGTCCACCCCGGATCCGCACCGCCGTCCGGCGGGAAGCGACGTCGCGCGCCCGCCACCGGCATTGTCGGTGGGTGCGCCTAGGCTGGGCGACCTGCTTCGGGGTGGAAGGGATGCACCGGCATGGAAGACCTGGATGCGGCGGCACGGCTGCGGGAGATCTGCCTGTCCCTGCCGGAGGCGGTGGAGAAACCGTTCGGCGGTCACACCGCGCCTTCGTATCGGGTGCGGGACAAACTGTTCGTGATGACCACCGAGGACGGGCTGACGATGATGTTCAAGGGCGGCCCGGGGGTGCAGGAGGCCCTGGTCGCCGAGGACCCGGAGCGCTTCTTCGTCCCGGCGTACGTCGGCCACAAGGGGTGGGTGGGCGCCCGCATGGACGTCGACCAGGACTGGGACGAGATCGCCGAACTCGTCGAGGACAGCTACCGCCTGATCGCTCCCAAACGCCTGGCCGCGCTCCTCACGCAGCGCCGGGACGAAGCCGGCGGCGCGCCCGCCACCGCCTGACGCGCACCGGTCGGGGCGCTCCTCGAACTCGCTCGGACCTGCTTCAGGAGGCGGGGTAGCCGAGGGCGCGGCGGCTCAACCCGAGGAGGAGGGCGCACAGTTCGTCCTCCTCCTCGGGGCGGTGTTCGCGGGAGAACAGCATGGAGAAGTTGCGTCCGCACATGTAGGTGAGCGTGCCGCACATGGCGCGGGCGTCGCCGAGGCCGGGCACGGTCTGTTCCAGCGCCTCGGCCAGGACGTCCGCGGCTCCGCCGAAGAAGCGCCGTCAGGTGTCGCGCAGTGTCGCGTCCCGGCCGGTCTGGTCGATGAGGCGCAGATCAGGCCGCTCTTGCGCCGCCTCAACGCCGTGTCAGAGCGTCGTTATACTGCGTCCGCGATCATACGACCCCTGGAGGCCGGGACGTGACCTTGGAGGAGCTGCGTCCGGAGGATCCGCGCGCCATCGGCTCCTACCGTCTGCTGGCACGGCTCGGCGCGGGCGGCATGGGCCGGGTCTTCCTGGGCAGGTCGTCCGGTGGCCGGACCGTGGCGATCAAGCTGGTGCACGCGGAACTGGCCCATGATCCGGACTTTCGCCGCCGTTTCCGGCACGAGGTGCGGGCGGCGCGCGAGGTGGGCGGCGAGTTCACCGCGCCGGTCCTGGACGCCGACACCGAGTCCGACGCCCCCTGGCTGGCCACCGGGTTCATCGCCGGGCCCACGCTGCACCAGGTCGTCGAGCGGGACCACGGGCCGCTGCCGGAGTTCACGGTGCGGCGCCTGGCGCACGGGCTGGCCGCCGCGCTGCGGGCGGTGCACGGCGCCGGGCTCGTCCACCGCGATCTCAAGCCGTCCAACGTGCTGCTGACGCTGGACGGCCCCCGCGTGATCGACTTCGGGATCGCCCGCGCGGTGGACGCCAGCGTCGCGACCCGTACCGGGGCGGTCATCGGAACGCCCGCGTTCATGTCGCCCGAGCAGGTGCGCGGCGAGCGGGTCGGCCCGGCCGGCGACGTGTTCTCGCTGGGATCGGTGCTCGCGTTCGCGGCGACCGGACGGCAGCCGTTCGCCACCCCCGACGGCGGCGTGCACGCGCTGATGATGCGGGTGGTGTCGGCCGAACCCGACCTGGACGGGATGACCGAGCCGCTGCGCTCCCTCGTCGCCGACTGCCTGGCCAAGGACCCGCGGCAGCGCCCGTCGCTCGACGAGATCGCGCGCCGGGCCGCCGAGGACGATGTCCGCCGGGAGTCGTGGCTGCCCGCCGGCCTGGTGGAGCGGCTCGGCCGATACGCCGTCCGGCTGCTCGACCTGGAACAGCCCGACGCCACCCGGCGGCTGCCGGACGATCCGGCCGGGACGCCGCCCCACCCGCACGGGCCGCCCGCCGCCCATCAACCGCCGAGCCCGCCGCTCGGCCCGGCCGTCCACGCCGCTCCCCCGCCCCCGTTCGCACGGCCCCAGCCCCTGCCTCCGGGCACACCGGTGCCGGGCACCGTGCCGCCCGGCGCGCCGCCGCCCGGCCACCCGGCCGCGTGGCAGACGCGGCCGCCCGCCCCGGGCCGCTCGCGGCTGCCGGTCTACATCGCGAGCGCCGCGGCCGTCTTCGTCGCCGCCGTGGTCCTCGTGGTCGCGACGTCGTCCGGCGACGGCGACGGTGAAGGGGCCGTGGCCGGTTCGGAACGGCCCCGTGGCACCGCGGGAACCGGACGCGCCGCCGAGCCGCCCGCCACCCGGCAGGCATCGCCGGGCACGCGGGACGCCGCCGGGGGCGCCGCCGTCCCCGCCAAGCTCGTCGGTACCTGGGAGGGCGAGATCACCGGCGGGCAGACGCGCCGCATGACGGTCCGGCAGGGACGGACGGGCAGCGAGATCGTCACCACCCGCACCGTCCACGGGACCACCGAATGCCGCGGGGTGGGCGAACTGGTGTCGTCGGGCGAGCGAATGATCGTGATCCGTACCCGGGTCACCTACAGCAAGCCCAGCTACGCCTGCTCCAGCGTGGGAAAGCAGAGCCTCACGCTGGTCGGCGACGACACCGTCGAGTACCGCGCCGGCGGCTCCAGCGGCCTGCTGAAAAGGAAGACCTGAGCGGACGTGCCGTCAGGCGGGTCGGATGATCATCCGCCGGCCGGCCGCTGTTCCAGCCGTCACCCGGCATTGATCGTCCACAGGTTGACGGGCGGACCCGCGTCGACGTCACGGCCCACGCGGCGATTGCAGGTCGGCAGGACGTAGGCGGCGAACGCGTCGGTGTAGAGCCCGAAGCAGTAGAACGACTCGCCGGGGTGCTCCCGGCGCACTTCGGTGAAGGCGGCACGGGCCGCGTCGGCCAGGCGCGTCACCAGGTCCTCGAACGACATCTCGTGAGGATCCCAGACACCGTTCCGGCGGGGTGATCGTGAGGTCGGGGCGGGGACGCCGTCCGGTGAGCGGCTCCCAGGGCCGTTGCTCAGGGCCGTTCGGCGGCCGCACCGGTGTCGCGCGGCGGTGCGGGACCGGTGACGCTGATCGAGACGCCGACGCCGAGCCCGGCGAGCAGCGCCGTGGTGACGAGGAACAGGAAGAACTTGTGCATGGGGCTGGCCTTCCGTGATCGGCTGGGCGGGGACGGGACACGGCCGCTCAGGGACGCGCGGCGGCCGGTTCGGCGGGGTCGTCGCCCGGGTCCGCGAGCTCGGGGGGCTCGGTGTCGGCCGCCACGGGGAGCCCGCCGGAGCGGTAGGCGTGGCCGTCGTGGGTGACGGCGGCCGACTCGTAACCGGAGGAGGCGAGCCGCGCCAGCCACAGCAGTCCGTCGCGTCCCATGGCCAGCGCGGCGGTGGCGTAGGCGTCGGCGACGGCCAGGTCCGGGCCGGTGACGGTGACCGAGCACAGCTCGCGGGCCGGTTCGCCGGAGTGCGGGTCGATGACGTGGTGGCCGCGTTCGTAGGTGCCGGACGTGGCCACGGCCAGGTCGGTGCCGGTCACCACCCATGCCAGCCTGTCCGGCTCCCACGGATGGCGGATCCCGATGCGCCAGGCGCGGCCGGGCTCGGGACGTCCGCGGCTGCGCACGTCCCCGCCCGCGTCGATGCAGTGGTTGAGGGCGCCCGCGCGGGCCAGGCGGCGGGAGGCGACCTCGACCGACCAGCCCTTGACGTACCCGGAGGGGTCCAGCCGCCCGGTGGCCCGCGCGTCGAAGTAGCCGCCGGTGCGGCGGCGCAGGGCCGCGCAGGCGTCCAGCACGGCGCGCGTGTCCGGGGAGCACTCCTCCGCCGTCAGCTCGCCGGTGTCGAGCCGGGTGATCTCGCTGTCGTCGCGGTAGGTGCTGAACCGCCGGTCCACCTCGTGCAGCCAGGCGCAGGTCTGCTCGACCAGTTCGATCAGCGTGCCGCGCGGGAGCAGGTCGGCGATCTCGATGCCGACCGCCGTGCCCATGACGTGCTCGATGTGGTGCATGCTCGGGTGCCGCCCTCCGTGCGTCCTGCGGGGTCTCGCCTGCGCCGAGGTCAGGCGCGCGCCGCCGCCAGCGCGGACTGCAGCGAGGCGGCGAACGAACGGCTGGTGTAGGTGGCGCCGGAGACGGCGTTGATCCGGGCGCTCTGGGCCTGGAGGGTCTCCTGCCGCAGCAGCGGGATGGCGCGCCGGTTGACCTGCAGCGTCCTGGCGGGGGACGTGGCGTGGGTGGCGGCGACCCCGGTGATCCGCCCGTTGGCCACCCTGATGGTGACCTGGATGGGGCCGTAGGGGTTGACCGAGGCGCCGCCCCGGAACAGGCCGTTCTTCAGCCCGTTCGCGGCGGCCGCACCGCCGGCCCCGGCGCCCGCGCCGGAACGCGAGCCGCCCGCGCCCGCCTGGCCGGGCGCGGTCGATGACCGGCCGGCCCCGGGCGCGGCG
>NZ_BAAAZG010000017.1:109968-118969 GCF_039536785.1 Actinomadura miaoliensis | reverse complement strand
GGCGAGCTGCCCGCCCGCCTGGGCGGCGGCCTGGTCCGCTCCGGCCGCCCCCTTCCCGGCGGCGGCCGCGTCGGCCCCGAATTTCGCGGCGAGCAGCAGGGCGGTCCCGCTCAGCGTGCCGAAGACGGCCGCGGTGGTTCGGCGCATCGCTTCTCCAGGTGAACAGATCAAACCGATTCGGACAGGGAACAGGTGGTGGGGGTCAGAACTCGAACGGGTCGAGGTGGATCTGTCGGCGGCGCACCCGCAGGCGGCGCAGGACGGCGATGGCGGACTCGACCATCCCGGGCGGGCCGCACAGGTACACGTCGCGGTGGCGCACGTCGGGGACCAGCTCCCGCAGCCCCTCGGGGGTGAACAGGCGCCTCGGGCCCGGCTCGTGGCGCGAGCCCAGCACGTAGCGCAGCTGGAAGCCGCGCCGCTGCGCCAGGCCGCGCAGCTCGTCCTTGAAGACGATGTCGTCGGGGTCGGTCGCCCGGTAGATCACGACGGTCTCGCCGGGCAGCTCCTCCAGCAGGGCCCGGACCGGGGCGATCCCGCTGCCGCCGGCGATGAGCAGGGCGCGCCGGCGGGTGCGGTGGTCGGCGGTGAACGTCCCCGACGGGCCGTGGACGATCACCCTGGTCCCGGGACGCATCCGGCGCAGCCCGGCGGTGTAGCCGCCGACCGCGTTCACGGTCAACCGCAGCCACTGCTGGTTGGGCGCCGCCGACAGCGAGAACGGGTGCGACTGCCACCAGCCGCCGCCGGTCAGGAACCGCCAGCGGAAGTACTGCCCGGCCCGCGCCCCCAGCCTGTCCAGGGCGCGTCCGCCGACGTAGATGGACACCATCGTGTCCGACTCGGGGACCACGTCGACGACGTGCAGGCGGTGCCGCAGGTTCAGCCACAGCGGCTCGACCAGGCGCCCCCAGAACAGGCAGGCGATCACCAGGGCGTACAGGCCCGTCCAGAACCAGCGGGCGAAACCGTCCTGGGACAGCTCGGACCCGGTGGCGAACTGGTGCCCGTATCCCAGGATCAGCACGGCGTAGGTGGCCAGGTGCAGCCAGTGCCACAGCTCGTAGGGCAGGCGGCGGCGCAGCGCGCGGACCGCCAGCACGCTGATCGCCACCATGATCCCGACGGCGGCGAACGCGCCGAGCATGTCCTCGTAGGTGGTGAGCAGGGTGACCGTCTGCTCGGCGATCGTCACCTGGTCGGTCAGCGCGTAGCCCACGACGGTGTATCCGGCGTGCGCCAGCACCAGCACCAGCGTCCAGGCGCCCAGGCGGCGGTGCCAGCGCGTCAGGTCGTGGCCGCCGACCCACGTCTCCAGCCACGACACCCGGCTCATCATCAGGATCTGCACCATCAGCAGGTATCCGCCGACCAGGCCGGTGACCCGCCCGACCCCGGTGATGATCTCGGCCGGGGTGGTGAGGGTGACGGCGGGGGTGGCGAACACCCACAGGCCCGCGCTGGTGGCCAGCAACGCCCAGAACAGCAGGATCACCAGCAGCCGGTTGCCCGCGATCCTGGTTCCCGGCGCCTCCCCGCGCGCGGGGCGCCCCGAGCGTGTCCCGGGCCGGGCCGAGCGCGGAGGGGCCGCCGTGCGGGCCGCCCGTTCCCGCTCCCGCGCGTCACGCGAATAGCGGGGCGCCGTACCGGCCGATCCCCTTGCGGGACGGGCCGGACGCGACCTGGGTTCGGCCGGACGGGACCTGGGATCGGCCGGACGGGACAGAGGGTCGGCGGGGCGCGACAGGGGCTCGGCCAGGGGAGACACGGCGTCGGCCGTCAGCGGCATCGTCAGGTTCTGCGCGAGCGCCGGGTCGTTGCGGGCAGAGAGGGTCTCGTTGCGCGCGGACATCCCCTGGTTGCGCGGAGACAGGGCCTGCTGCGGCTCGGCGCCCAGCGGGGACCACGCGCCCTCCGGGCCCACGTCGGGCACGGGACGGCGCACGGCCGTCCGGCGCCGGTCCCAGGAGCTGCCGTACGGTTCGCCGGCGGCGCGGTGACGGTCGTCGCCCCATCCCGCGAACCCGTCGGGGTCACCGCCGTCGGCCAGGGGGGCCGCCCCGTTCCGGCTCAGACGCTCGTCCATCACCGGGCACGGGGATCGGCCGCGGGAACCGTCATGTCTGCGTGCACCTCGTCCTCCTCGACCGGAACCGCCCAGGCACGCGCACCATCGATCACCAGACGCGGCCGGCCCGGGGCCTGACGACAAGCCGTACGGCCCGGCCGCGACATGCGGTTCACCGCCGACGCCCCGGACGGGGCGGACGGCACGGGAGCGAGTTCAGCCGCGCCAGCTGTAGCGGCGTTCGGGACGGCCCGCGACGCCGTAGCGCAGGGACACCTCGGCGCTGCCGACGGCGGTGAAGTGCTCCAGGTAGCGGCGGGCGCTGACCCGGGAGACGCCGGTCAGGGCCGCGCACTCGGTGGCCGACATGCTGCCGTCGGCGTCGCGGAGGGCCTGCTCGATCAGCTCGGCCGTCTCCACGCTCATGCCCTTGGGCAGGGTGACGCCCGGCGCGGGCACGGCGGCGCCGGCCAGGACGCGGTCGACGTCCGCCTGCCCGCGCACCACCGTCGTCAGCAGGCGACGGCGGCGGGCCGCGTAGCGTTCCAAGCGGGGCCGCAGGTCCTCGAACTCGAACGGCTTGAGCAGGTAGTCCACGACGCCCTGGCGGACGGCGCCGCGCAGCGTCTCGGCCTCCCGCGCCGCGCTGATCACCATCACGTCGCAGTCGTGCCCGGCCGTGCGCAGCCGCGGGATGACGTCCAGGCCGAACATGTCCGGCAGGTACAGGTCGAGCAGCACCAGGTCGGGACGCAGCCGGTCGACGGCCTCGATCGCCTGCCCGCCGGTGCTGGCGGCGCCCGCCACCCGGAACGGCCGGACCCGCTCGACGAACGCGCGGTGCACCCGGGCCACCATGAAGTCGTCCTCGACCACCAGCACGTCGATCGCGCCGGTCGGCTCGCTCATCGGCGGGCTCCTTCCGTCATCTCGTCGGCCAGGGCGCGGACGGTCATGCGGGCGATGAACATGGCCCCCTCGGGCGTGTTGGTCACCGATATCTCACCGCCGTGCCGCTCGCAGACCAGGCGGGTGAGGGCCAGGCCGATGCCGCGCTCGCCCTCCTGGGCGGCCTTGGTGGTGAAGCCGTGGGAGAAGACCTCCTGGGCCAGCTCGGGCGCCACACCGGGACCGGAGTCGCGCACCACGATCTCCACGCTGGAGGCATCCTGCCGCAACTCCACCTCCACCCAGGCATCGCCCCCGGCCCCGGACGCGGCGCCGGCGGACGCGGCGGCGTCCACGGCGTTGTCGACCAGGTTGCCGACCACGGTCGCCACGTCGGCGGCGTCCTCGGCGGCCAGGCGGTCCAGGGCGGTGCGCTCGGAGATGCGCAGCGCGACCCGGCGCTCGGCGGCCAGCGACGACTTGGCCATCAGCAGGGCGGCGACGGCGCCGTCGCGGACCCGGCGGCTGAGCGTGACGTCCAGGTCCTGGCGGTGCTGCTTGAGCGCCCGGATGTAGCGCACCACCTCCTCCTGCTCCCCGATCTGGATCAGCCCCGAGATGGTGTGCAGCTGGTTGGCGAACTCGTGGGCCTGGGCGCGCAGCAGCTCCGAGGAGCTGCGGAACGAACCCAGCTCGCGCTCCAGGTGGGCCAGCTCGGTGCGGTCGCGCAGGGTGGTGACCGAGCCGAGCACACGGCCGTCCTTCTCGACCGTCATCCGGTTCATCACCAGCACCCGGCCCCGGCGGATGACCACCTCGTCCCGCCGCTCCCCCGCCCCGTCCCCGGCGTCGTCCTGCGCTCCGGTGAGGACGTCCCGGAGCCGGCCGTCGATGCCGAGGTCGGCCAGGCTCTGCCCGACGCAGCCGGCGGGCAGGTCGAGCAGCCGCCGCCCCACCTCGTTGACCAGGGTGAGCCGGTGCTGCGGATCCAGGGCGACCACGCCCTCGGCGATGCCGTACAGCATGGCCTCGCGGTACTCGGCCAGCCCGGTGATCTCGCGCGGTTCCAGGCCGAGAGTCTGCCGCTTGACGCGCCGCGCCAGCAGCCAGGACCCGGCCAGGCCCAGACCGCTGGCCAGGCCGAGGTAGACCAGCAGGTTGGAGGACGCGCCGCCGAGCCGCTGCCACACGGTCGGGGACTCCTCGCCGATCATGACCACGCCCAGCTGCCGGCCCAGGCTGTCGGCCGACTCGCCGATCACCGGAACCTGCGCCACCAGCTCGCGGCTGCCGCCCAGCGTCAGCTCGCCGGACCAGCCGCGGCCCGCGGCGGCGCCCGCGCCCAGCGGCATGCGCGCGCCGATCACCGTGGGGTCGGTGGCGCTGACGATCCGGCCGTCGCCGTCGGCGACGGTGACGGAGCTGACCCCCGACTGGGTCAGAGTGGACTGGACGAGCGGGGCGAGGGACTCCTGTGGCGCGGGCCGCACGAGCCGGCTGCGCACCAGCGGGTTGGCGGCCAACTGCTCGGCCAGCGCGACGACGCGGCGTCCCTCGACCCGGTTGAAGGTGGCCTCGGACTGGGCCAGCGAGATCGCGGCGACCGCCAGCAGCACCATCACGACGATGGCGAGCTGGAGCACCAGCATCTCGCCCGCGAGACTATGACGGCGGAACGGGGCGACCACAATGAACTCAACCTTCAGTACTTACCTGATCCGGGCGGCTCGGCTGCCGAGTCGCACAATCATGACGCCCGCGGGCCGCGAGCGGAAGAGAGGGGTGTGATGGTGGGCACTGCGGCGACGCGTCCGCGCGCCCTGCTCGCCGTCTGGACGGCGTTGGTCCTGGTGACGGCGGTCGCCTGCGGGCCGTGGCCGGGATCGGGAGCGCGGCCCGGCGCGGATCTGCGGATCATGGTGCCGAACATCCCCGGCGGCGGCTACGACACCACCGCCCGCACCGCCGCCAAGGTCATGAAGGACACCGGGATCGCCTCGGACGTGCAGGTGTTCAACCTGCCGGGCGCGGGCGGGGTGGTCGGCCTGCAGCGCATCGTCAACGAGCGCGGCAACGGCCGGCTGGCCATGCAGATGGGCCTGGGAATGCTGGGCGCCTCGACGGTGTCGGGCACGCGGGTGAGCGTCGCGCACACCACGCCGATCGCGCGGCTGGTCGAGGAGCCGGGCGCCGTGGTGGTGCCGCGGAACTCGCCGTACCGGACGATCGGCGAGCTGGTCGCCGCGTGGAAGAGGGACCCGGCGCGGGTGACGGTCGGCGGCGGCTCGGCCCCGGGCGGGCCCGACCACCTGATGTCCATGCAGCTCGCCGAGGCCGTCGGCATCGATCCCCGGCGGGTCCGCTACATGTCCTACGACGGGGGCGGCGGGGAGCTGCTGCCGGTGCTGCTGGACGGCAGGCTCACCTTCGGGGCCAGCGGGTTCGGCGAGTTGCTGGGGCAGATCCGCGCCGGGCAGCTGCGGGTGCTCGCGGTGACGTCCGACCGCCCCGCCCCCGCGCTCGGCGGCGTCCCCACGCTACAGTCCCAGGGCATCGACCTGGTCTTTTCCAACTGGCGCGGCATCGTCGCCCCGCCCGGCATCAGCGCCGACGACAGACGCACCTGGATCGAGGCGCTGACCGCGCTGCGCCGCACCCGCGAGTGGAAGGCCGAACTCGCCAAGCACGGCTGGATCGACGCGTTCGCCACCGGGGAGGAGTACGCCTCGTTCCTGGACGCGCAGAGCCGGGCCGTCGCCCGGTTCCTGGCCGGTCTCGACCTGGCCTGACCTCTCTTTTCGTTCGCCGGACGGCACTTCCGCGAACACACCCCGTGAACACAACGAACACAACCTCCGTTGGTTCCGGAAGCGAGACAGGCCGTTAACACGCGGGCAACATGTGGGCCACTTCACACCCCGTGATGATCAATGACGTACCGACAGGTGGTGGCATACGTGCGCCTGCGCACCCTCCTCGCGCTGCTCGGGGCCGTCGTGCTCGTGCTCGCGGGACCGCCGCTGCTGACCACCGGCAGCGGCGCCGACACCGGCACGCGGATTCCCGGCCTGCGCTTCATGGTCCCCAACACCCCCGGCGGCGGGTACGACATCACCGCCCGCACGGCCGCCAGGGACGCCGAGGACGCCGAGCTGACCCACGGCATCGAGGTGTTCAACCTGCCCGGGGCCGGCGGCACGGTCGGGCTGTCCCGGCTGGTGAGCGAGCACGGCAACGGCAAACTCGCGATGTCCATGGGGCTGGGCGTGGTCGGCGCGGCCCGCTCCAACCACAGCCCCAAGACCCTCGCCGACACCACGCCGATCGCCCGGCTCACCGAGGAGCAGGACGTCGTCGTGGTCGCCAAGGACTCGCCGTACAAGACGATCGGCGAACTGATCGAGGCGTGGCGCAGGGACCCCGGGAAGCTGCCGGTCGGCGGCGGGTCGTCCCCCGGCGGGCCCGACCACCTCGCGCCCATGCTGATGGCGCAGGCCGCCGGGATCGCGCCCAAGCGGGTCAACTACATCCCCTTCGACGGCGGCGGCGAGCTGCTCGCCTCGATCCTCGGCAACAAGGTCGCCTTCGGCGTGTCCGGCGTCGGCGAGTACCTCGACCAGATCCGGTCCGGTGAGCTGCGGCTGCTGGCCGTCACCGGCGCCAAGCGGGTGCCCGGGCTGGACGCGCCCACCCTGCAGGAGGCCGGTTTCAACGTGAACTTCACCAACTGGCGCGGCATCGTCGCCCCGCCGGGGCTGTCCGAAGCCGAACGCGGCAAGCTCGTCCGGCTGTTCCAGGAGCTGCACGACTCGCCGCAGTGGCAGCAGTCGATGCGCAAGAACGGCTGGACCGACGCCTTCCTGACCGGCGAGGAGTTCGGCCGCTTCCTGGCCGAACAGGACAAGCGCGTCGTGTCCGTGCTGAAGGAGCTGGGACTGTGACCGCCACCGACACCACCGCGGCGCCCCCGGCGCCCGAACGCCGCTCGTGGCTGCGCGAGCACTCCGAGCTCGGCGTGTGCGTCCTGCTGCTGGCGGTCGGCGCGCTGACCCTGTTCGACGCGCTGACCATGAACGTCGAGATCACCCAGCGCGGCCCGGTCGGCCCGCGCACCGTGCCGATCGTGGTCGGCGCCGGACTGCTGGCCGTGGCGGCGCTGCTGGCCGTGGACGTGCTGCGCGGCGGCCGCGGCGAGGCCGAGGGCGGCGAGGACATCGACCTGTCCGAGCCGGCCGACTGGCGCACGGTGCTGCTGCTGGCCGGGGTGTTCCTGGCCACGGCGGCGCTGATCGAGCCGCTCGGCTTCCCCGCCGCGGGGGCGCTGCTGTTCTGGGGCGCCGCGTACGCCCTCGGCAGCCGGCGGTTCGACCGCGACCCGCTGATCGCCGCCGCGCTGTCGCTGGTCACCTACGTCGTCTTCAACGACCTGCTCGGGGTGCCGCTGCCCGGCGGACCGCTGATGGGAGTGCTGTGACATGGACGCCTTCGGCAACCTGCTGGACGGGTTCGGCACGGCCCTGACCCCGCTGAGCCTGCTGTGGGCGGCGATCGGCGTGCTGCTGGGCACCGCGATCGGCGTGCTGCCCGGCATCGGCCCGGCGATGGCCGTCGCGCTGCTGCTCCCGGTCACCTACGGGCTGGACCCGACCGGCGCGTTCATCATGTTCGCGGGCATCTACTACGGCGCCATGTTCGGCGGGTCCACCACGTCGATCCTGCTGAACACGCCCGGTGAGAGCGCCGCCGTGGTCGCGGCGATGGAGGGCCATCCGATGGCCAGGTCCGGACGCGGCGCGCAGGCGCTGGCGGCCGCGGCCATCGGCCACTTCACCGGCGGCATGATCGGCACGCTGCTGCTGGTCGCGCTGGCCCCGACCGTCGCCGACCTGGCCGTCGACTTCGGCGCGCCGGACTACTTCGCCATCATGGTGCTGGCGTTCATCGCGGTGACGTCCGTGCTGGGCGCCTCCCGCATCCGCGGCCTGGCGTCCCTGCTGATCGGCCTCACCATCGGTCTGGTCGGCCTGGACCAGATGACCGGGCAGCAGCGGCTGACGTTCGGGTCGCTGCAGCTGGCCGACGGCATCGACGTGGTGATCGTCGCGGTCGGGCTGTTCGCGATCGGCGAGGCGCTGTGGGTGGCGGCGCACCTGCGCCGCACCACCGCCGAGGCGATCCCGGTGGGCCGTCCCTGGCTCGGCCGGGACGACGTCCGGCGCACCTGGAAGTCGTGGCTGCGCGGCCCGGTGATCGGCTTCCCGTTCGGCGCGATCCCGGCGGGCGGCGCGGAGATCCCGACGTTCCTGTCCTACGTCACCGAGAAGCGGCTGTCCAAGCACCGCGAGGACTGGGGCAAGGGCGCGATCGAGGGCGTGGCGGGACCGGAGTCGGCGGCGTCGGCCTCGGCCGCCGGGACGCTGGGCTCCATGCTGACGCTGGGCCTGCCGACGACGGCGGTGGCCGCGGTGATGCTGGCGGCCTTCCAGCAGTACGGCATCCAGCCGGGCCCGCTGCTGTTCGAACGCGAGCCGGAGCTGGTGTGGGGCCTGATCGCCTCACTGTTCGTCGGCATGGTGCTGTTGCTGGCGCTGAACCTGCCGCTGGCGCCGCTGTGGGCCAAGCTGCTGCGCATCCCGCGCCAGTACCTGTACGCGGGGATCCTGTTCTTCGCGGCGGTGGGCGCGTACGCGGTCGGCGGCGAGGTCGTCGACCTGGTCATCCTGCTGATCATCGGGCTGGTCGGGTTCGGCATGCGCCGCTACGGGCTGCCCGTGCTGCCCGCCGTCATCGGCGTGATCCTCGGCCCGAACGCCGAGCAGCAGCTGCGGCGCGCCCTGCAGATCAGCGACGGCAGCGTGTCGGGCCTGGTCAACACCCCGTTCGCGGTGGCCGTCTACGTGATCATCGCGCTGATCGTGCTGTGGCCGCTGCTGCGCAGGGTGCCCGTCCTGCGCCGCCGCTCCGGCTGACCTGACGGCCGGCTCTTCCCGGACCCGCCCCCGCACGGCGATCTGGGGCCGGTGGACGCGCTCCCTCGCCCACCGT
>NZ_BAAAZG010000017.1:48702-109949 GCF_039536785.1 Actinomadura miaoliensis | reverse complement strand
TTCGCGCTCCGCCGGGTGTCAGGCCAGGACGCCGACGCCCCCGTACAGCCATCTGGCGACCGGGTGCGGGGCTCGGACGGGTCGGGCCGCCACTCGTCGCCCGGAGGGCGGTGGGTTGCGTTGGGCTTCACCTGCGGCGGAGCGCCTTCCGTGCCACCATGTGCGAGCCTGCGACGGCCGCCGTCGCGAAGGCGAGGGCCTGGACGGCGTCGCCGGGACGGGTGGGGCGCAGGGCTCCCGCGCGCCGCAGCCGTCCGCGTGCCCACAGCGTGAAGGGGATCACCACCGCCGCCGAGGTGACCGACCCGGGCGTGTAGCCGCGCACGGCGGCCGCCTGCGCCAGGTGCACCACGCCGTGCAGGCCGAAGCCGTCGAGCGCCGCCTGGTAGACCGCCGAACGGCCGCGCGTGCGGTGCCCGTCGGCGGCAGCGGCGGCCACCAGCACCGCCATCACCCCGACGGCGGCGGCGAACTCGCGGCCGTCGATCGACTCCAGGCGCCGCCAGAGCGCGTCCGGCAGCTGCGGGAACCGCTCGCGCAGCTCCGGAACGCGGTCGCGGCTCCACCCCGGCATCGCGGCCACCTCCTCCGCGTCGTGCACCGCCCACGCCGCCAGCAGGCCGAATGTGACCGCGGCGCCGACGGGCCCCTCGCGCTGCGCCTCCCCGTATCCGCTCATGCGGAGAGTCTGTCAGTTCGGCCGATCTCGACCGAACCGGTGCCATGGCAGCATGCGGGACATGGGTTCGACGGGACTGGTGAGGCTGCGGGCCGCGCGGCCGGACGAGGCCGAGGAGCTGACCGCGCTGACGATGCGCTCCAAGGCCCACTGGGGTTATGACGCGGCGTTCCTGGCCGCGTGCGAGGACGAGCTGGCGCTGCACCGCGAGGACGTGGTCCGGCGGCGCACGGTGGTCGCCGAGCGCGACGGGCGCGTGCTCGGCCTGGCCACGCTGGAGGGCGAACCGCCGGAAGGCGAGCTGGGGCTGCTGTTCGTGGAGCCGGACGCGATCGGCGGCGGCGTGGGACGCCGGCTGTACCGGCACGTCCTGGAGGAGGCGGGACGGCTGGGGTTCGAGCGGGTTCGGATCGAGGCCGATCCGAACGCCGAGGCGTTCTATCTGGCCATGGGGGCGGAACGCCGGGGCGAGGCCGCCGGGCTGCGCGTGCTGCCGGTGCTGGTCGCGTGGCCGATCCGGCCGGAGCCGTCCTGGTCGAAGGTGTGGAGCGCGGGCGGCGCCACGGTTCACGTCGGCAACGTCGCCGAGTTCAACGGGCAGTTCGGCGGGGGCGTGCACGGCCCCGACCACTACTCGTGCATGGCGGCGTTCTGCGGTCCCCGGCCCCGGATGATCGTCCTGCCGGAACGGGTGGAGGACTGGTGGGTGCGGGACCTGGCCGCCGCGCTCGGCTGGGGCGAGGTCGAGACGCACAGCGGCCTGGCCGCCGACGGCCGGATCTCCGAGGCGATCCTCGCCTGTCCCGACCTGCTGGACCGCCTCGCCCGGCAGGGAGCGCCGGTGCTGCCGTGGGGGCGGACGGCTGCGTTCGAGGCGATCTCCCCCTCGCCGCCCGGCGTGCCGGAGGTCGTCGCCCGGTACGAGTCGAAACGGCGGGCCCACGCGTTGTTCAGCGCGCTGGCCCCGGCGCATCCGGGGATCGTCGTCCCCGCCCAGCGGCCGGTCGGCTCGGCCCGCGCGCTCGCGCGGGAGCTGAGCGGCGGCGCCCGCATGGTCCTGAAGACCGAGTACGGCGTCGGCGGGTCCGGCACGCTGATCGTGACACCGGACGGCCGGGGGACGCGGCGCCTGGCACGGCGCTGGGCGCGCGGCGGCGTCCTGGTGGAGGAGTACGTCGAGGGGGCGGGGCCGTACCGCGATCCCACGTTCGACGCCGTCATCGACGAGAGCGGGACGGTGCACCCGGTGGGCGTCGGGCTGATGGACGTCGACGGGACGAGCTACCAGGGCGTGACCGTCGGCCCCGGTACGCTCCCCGCAGCACTCGCCGAAACGGCCACCGCGTTCGGGACGGCGGTGGGCAAGGCGCTGGCCGAGGACGGGTACAGCGGCTGGTACGACGTCGACTTCGTCACCGACCGGGCGGGCCGTCTCGCGCCGACCGAGATCAACCTGCGGCTCACCGGCCCGGCCGTGGCGTTCAACATTCAGGCCGCGCTGGACCGCGTGCGCGGAGGTTCGCACCTGGTCCGCACCATCGACCGCGTTCCGCTCGGCGCGCGGCTGCCCGCAGGGGCGTTGCGCGACCACGTCGCCCGCACCGCCGACGCGTGCCGGGCGGTCGGCGCGACCCTGCTGGTCACCATCCCGACGGCCGCTTTCGATCCCGTCCCCTACCTGGGCGTGGCACTGGCGGCCCGCACGCCGGGCGCGCTCGACGAGGCGGAGCGCATCGTCCGTGACGCCGGAACCGAGCTCGGCGAGATTTTCGGCGACCTGCCCCGCGGCCGGGACGCCGAGCGCGCACCGCGAACGCGGCGAGCACGGCTGCGGTGATCACCGGCGTGACGGTGACACGTGTCCGAGGGCGGCCCGCCGTCGCCTGCGGTCAGGGCAGGTGGATTCCGACGAGGCAGGTGTCGTCGTCGGTGTCGGCGTTGCTGTGGGTGAGCAGGTGGTCGAGGCGCTGTTCGAGGGTGGCGGCGGGGACCTGTGCGGTGGTGAGCAGGTGCTGCAGGGACTCGTGGGGGGAGCTGTCCCTGCGTTCGATCAGGCCGTCGGTGAACATCAGCAGGATGTCGTCCGGCTCCAGCTGGACCTCTGCCTCCTCGTACTCGGCGTCGGCGATGACTCCCAGGAGCAGCCCGTCGACCATGGGCAGGGGGCGAGCCCGCTCACCGCGGACCAGGACGGGGGGCAGATGCCCCGCCCGGGCCCAGCGCAGGACGCGCGCGTCCGGGTCGTAGAGCGCGCACACGGTGGTCGCGGTGACGTTGTCGGTCAGGTGGTGGGCGACCTGGTTGAGCCAGGCCAGCAGCTGGGCGGGGCCCGCGCCGGTGGTGGCCAGGCCGCGCAGGGCGTTGCGCAGGACGACCATGTCGGTGGCGGCCTCGATGCCGTGCCCGGCGACGTCGCCGACGCAGATCAGGACCTGCTTGGAGGGCAGGACGACCGCGTCGTACCAGTCGCCGCCGACCATGTGGTCCTCCTCGGCGGGACGGTACCGGGTGGCGATGTGCAGGCCGAGGGCGTCCATCGGACGCCGGGTGGGCGGCATGATCGCCTCTTGGAGCTGGCGGGCCAGCCGGTTGCGTTCGGCGGCCTGCTGCTCGGTGTGGGCGAGCCGGTCGCGGGTGACGGCCAGCGCGACCTCGGTCCAGTGCTGGGCCGAGATGTCCTGGTAGGCCCCCCGGACGGAGAGCAGACCACCCTCGGTGTCCAGCACGGGTTCGGCGACCACGCGCATGTGCCGGGTGATGCCGTCCGGCCGCCGCAGCCGGAAGTCGGCGGACGCGGCCCGGTGGTGGTGCAGCACGGCGCGCAGGAACCGGCCCACGGCCGCGTCGTCGTCGGGATGGGCGTGCTCGAGCAGCAGCCGCAGCGGCACGGGGTCGGCGTCGGGTTCCAGCCCGAACAGCAGGAAGAGCTGGTCGTTCCAGGTCACCTTCCCGGTCAGGGCGTTCTCCTCGAAGCCGCCGATGCGCACCAGCCGCTGCGCGTGCTGCAGCAGCCGGGCCAGCTGGGCCGACTCGTCCTCCACCCGCCAGATCAGCAGGACGCCGTCGCCCAGGCGGCTGATGCTGATGTCGGCCGGGCCCGGCAGCGGCACCTGGCCCACCAGCGCGGTGAGGGTCACGCCCTCGGTGCGGAACGGCTCGCCGGTGGCGTGCACCCGTTCGATCTTCTCCAGCAGCCCGCCCTGGTCGGCGGCCATCGGATACGTCTCCAGGAACAGCCTGCCGTGGACGGCTCCGCGCGGGCGTCCGGCGGGGTCGACGAAGCGGGCGTTGGCGTGCTGGATGCGGAAGTCGGCGAGCAGGCCGTCGGCGTCCAGGTGAGGCCGGAGCACCAGCGCCGGATCGTGCAGGCCGTCGGCGAGGACGACGAGTTCCTGCATCTGGCGCTGCGCCTGGTCCTGGGGGCCGGACAGCAGGACGGCGGACGGGACGCCCCGGTCCAGGGTGTGGGCGCACAGTTCCGCGAGGGCCTCGATCTGGCGCTCGACCCGTGCCGGCTGCGGCTCCAGTTCGTCCGGCCAGCAGATCTCCAGCACGCCGAGCAGCCGGCCGCCTGTGCCGGCGGGCACCGCCACCCGCCCGCCGTCGGGGAAGTCGCGCTGGCCGATGGACGGCAGCCCGGTGCGCGACAGCGACGGATACCAGGCCGTCCTGCGGTCGCCGAGCACCCGCCGGGCCGGGGTGGCCACTCCGGGAGGGACGTACCGCCACCGCGCG
The DNA here is from genome assembly GCF_039536785.1 of Actinomadura miaoliensis. Taxonomy (NCBI): domain Bacteria; kingdom Bacillati; phylum Actinomycetota; class Actinomycetes; order Streptosporangiales; family Thermomonosporaceae; genus Actinomadura; species Actinomadura miaoliensis. The sequence continues at coordinate 105,535 of NZ_BAAAZG010000017.1, read as the reverse complement.
GGCTCGTCGGCGGAGAACCCCGCCGCGCCGGCGAGGCTGAGCGAGGCGTCGGGCCCGGCGGACCAGACCGCCACCGCGGTCGCGCCCAGCGGCGCCAGGGCGTGCTGGAGCAGCGACTCGGCGACCGCCTGGGTGTCGTCGGCGGCCAGCGTGCCCGCCTCGGCGGTGCGCAGCCGCAGCGTGATCGGCGAGACGCCGGGGTTCCGGCCGGTCGCGCCGGCCAGGAACTCCTGGGCCACCTCGGTGAGCTGGTCCTGGGCAGCCTGGTCGACGATCTCGGCGGCCAGTTCCAGCGGCGTGCGGCCCGACCCGGCGGCCAGGTCCTCGAGCTGCCGGGCGGCCTGGGCCGGGCCGCACTGCAGGCGCTCCACCAGGACGCCGGTGGCCAGCTCGATCAGGGCTCGCCCCTCCGCGGCCTGCTCGGCCCGCTCCAGCTCGCGCCGCAGCCGCTCGACGGTACGGGCGAGCCTGCCCACGCCCGGCGGCTGGGCCGGCTCGCGCCCGGGCGTCGTGGTGTTCCTGCCGCCGTCGCTCACCGGTCCGTCACTCCCCCAGCCAGCGGTGGATGCAGGCGATCAGGTCGTCGGCGTCCAGCGGTTTGGTGACGTAGTCGTTGGCCCCGGCGGCCAGGCTCTTCTCCTGGTCGCCGGGCATGGCCTTGGCGGTCACCATGATGATCGGCAGGTCGGCGTGCCGGGGCGTCGCCCGGATCGCGGCGGTGGCGGTGTATCCGTCCATCTCCGGCATCATCACATCCATGAGGATCAGCTCGATGCCGTCGTGGGCGTCGAGCGCCTCGATGCCCGCGCGGCCGTTGTCGGCGTGGATGACCCGCATGCCGTGCAGTTCGAGGATGCCGGTGATGGCGAAGACGTTGCGGGTGTCGTCGTCGACCACCAGGACCGTGCGCCCGGCCAGCGTCCCCTGCGCCGGGCCGGCGTCGGGTTCGACGGTGTGCGGCGGCCGCGTCAGCGGCAGCACACGCCCCGGTTCGTCCGCCGACAGGTGCAGGGCGATGCGCTCACGCAGCTCGTCGAGACTCGACAGCAGCTCCAGCGGCCGGTGCTCCGCCCGGGACTGCAGGGCGGCCTCCAGCGCGGGGTCCGGCGGCCGGTTGTGGTGGGCCAGGAGCGGGACGTTGCGCAGCGCGGCGTCCCCGTCGATGGCCTCGAGGAACGTCTCCGGGTCGCTGCCGAGCATGTCGAGTTGCAGCACGACGCAGTGGCAGGAGTCGGCGGCCAGCGTGGCGGCCGCCTCCTGGACGTCGACCGCGGTGACGATCTCGATGCGGGCCCGGCCGTCGCCGGCGGCGCCGCCGTCCAGGTCCGCCGCCGCGCTCTCGGCCACCAGGGACAGCAGCCCGTGCGGTCGTTCCTCGACGACCAGCAGCCGGCGCTGCCGGACCGGTTCGGCGGGGGGCTCCTCCTCCGCCTCGGCGCCGCCGTCGGCCTCAGCGTCGTCGGTGGTCCTGGCGGGCGGCGTCTGGGCCGAGGCGTCCGCGAAGTCGGGGCGGGCGACCGGCAGGTAGAGGGTGAAGGTGCTGCCCTCGCCGAGGGTGCTCTCGGCGGTGATGGCGCCGCCGAGCAGCTGGGCGATCTCGCGGCTGATGGACAGCCCGAGCCCGGTCCCTCCGTACTTGCGGCTGGTGGTGCCGTCCGCCTGCTGGAAGGCGTCGAAGATGCTCTCCAGCTGGTGCCGGCCGATGCCGATGCCGGTGTCGACCACGCGGAAGGCGATGCACTGGCCGTGGGCGCGCACCGAGGAGGGCAGTTCGGCCGGCGCGGCGGGTTCGATCCGCAGCTCCACCCCGCCGGTCTCGGTGAACTTCACCGCGTTGGACATCAGGTTGCGCAGCACCTGGCGCAGCCGCGAGTCGTCGGTGAGCAGGGTCACCGGCAGCCCCGGCGCCTGCGTGATCTCGAAGGTCAGGCTCTTCTGGGTGGTCAGCGGCCGGAAGGTGGTCTCGACGTACTCCAGCAGGTTCCGCAGGCGCACCGGTTCCGGGGAGATGTCCATCTTGCCGGCCTCGACCTTCGACAGGTCGAGGATGTCGTTGATCAGCTGCAGCAGGTCCGAGCCGGCCGAATGGATGATCTGGGCGTACTCCACCTGCTTGGGGGTGAGGTTGCGGGTCGGGTTCTGCGCCAGCAGCTGCGCCAGGATGAGCAGGCTGTTGAGCGGGGTGCGCAGCTCGTGGCTCATGTTCGCCAGGAACTCCGACTTGTACTTCGACGCCAGCGCCAGCTGCTGGGCGCGGGCCTCCAGCTCCTGCCGGGCCTGCTCGATCTCCAGGTTCTTGGTCTCGATGTCGTGGTTCTGGGTGGCCAGCAGCGCCGCCTTCTCCTCCAGCTCGGCGTTGGAGCGCTGCAGTTCCTCCTGGCGGATCTGCAGCTCCTCCGAGCGGGCCTGCAGCTCGGCGGCCAGCCGCTGGGACTCCTCCAGCAGCTCGTCGGTGCGGGCGTTGGCGATGATGGTGTTGACGTTGACGCCGATGGTCTCCATCAGCTGCTCGAGGAAGTCGCGCTGGACCGGGGTGAACGGGCGCACCGACGCCAGCTCGATGACCCCGAGGACCTGGTCCTCGACCACGATGGGCAGGATCACCAGGCTGGTGGGCGGGGCCTCGCCGAGCCCGGACGAGACGGTGACGTAGCCGGAGGGGACGTCGTCCACGACGATCGTCTGGCGGCTGCGCGCCGCCTGCCCGACCAGCGACCGCCCCAGCCGGAACCGGGTGGGCCGCGCCGCCGGCCCGCCGTCCTCCGGATAGCCGTAGGCGCCGATGAGCCGCAGCTCGGTGCCGTCCGGGGTGTCCTCGGCCCGGTAGAACGCGCCGAACTGGGCCGACACCAGCGGGGTCAGCTCGTCCATGATCAGCGCGGCCACCACCGACAGGTCCCGGTGCCCCTGCATCAGGCCCGAGATGCGCGCCAGGTTGGTCTTGAGCCAGTCCTGCTCCTGGTTGGCGCGGGTGGTCTCGCGCAGCGACCGCACCATGGAGTTGATGTTGTCCTTGAGTTCGGCGACCTCCCCGGCGGCGTCCACCGTGATGGAGCGGGTCAGGTCGCCCTCGGCGACCGCGCTGGTCACCTCGGCGATCGCGCGCACCTGGCGGGTGAGGTTGCCGGCCAGCTCGTTGACGTTCTCGGTCAGCCGCTTCCAGGTGCCCGACACGCCCTCGACCTCGGCCTGGCCGCCCAGCCTGCCCTCGCTGCCCACCTCGCGCGCCACGCGCGTGACCTCGGCCGCGAACGCCGACAACTGGTCCACCATCGTGTTGATCGTGGTCTTCAGCTCCAGGATCTCGCCGCGCGCGTCGACGTCGATCTTCTTGGTCAGGTCGCCCTGCGCGACCGCGGTGGTGACCTGGGCGATGTTGCGGACCTGGTTGGTCAGGTTGCCGGCCATCGAGTTGACGTTGTCGGTGAGGTCCTTCCAGGTCCCCGCGACGTTGGGGACCCGGGCCTGGCCGCCCAGGATGCCCTCGGTGCCGACCTCGCGGGCCACCCGGGTGACCTCGTCGGCGAACGCCGAGAGGGTGTCGACCATGGTGTTGATGGTCTGCGCGAGCGCGGCCACCTCGCCCTTGGCGTCCACCGTGATCTTCTGCGAGAGATCGCCGCGGGCGACCGCGGTGGCCACCTGGGCGATGGAGCGCACCTGGCCCGTCAGGTTGGAGGCCATCACGTTGACGTTGTCGGTGAGGTCCTTCCAGGTGCCGGAGACCCCGCGGACGGTGGCCTGGCCGCCGAGGTTGCCCTCGGTGCCGACCTCGCGGGCGACGCGGGTGACCTCGTCGGCGAACGACGACAGCTGGTCGACCATCGTGTTGATGGTCTCCTTGAGCTCGGCGATCTCCCCGCGCGCGTCCACCCGGATCTTCTGCGACAGGTCGCCCCGGGCCACCGCGGTGGTGACCTCGGCGATGGAGCGCACCTGGGCGGTGAGGTTGTCGGCCATCACGTTGACCGACTCGGTCAGGTCCTTCCAGGTGCCGGACACGCCCTTGACGTCGGCCTGCCCGCCCAGCCGGCCCTCACTGCCGACCTCCCGCGCCACCCGGGTCACCTCGTCGGCGAACGACGACAGCTGATCCACCATCGTGTTGACGGTGTTCTTCAGCTCCAGGATCTCCCCGCGCGCGTCCACGTCGATCTTCTGCGACAGGTCGCCCCTGGCCACGGCGGTGGTGACCTGGGCGATGTTGCGGACCTGGTTGGTCAGGTTGCCCGCCATGAAGTTCACCGAGTCGGTCAGGTCCCGCCAGGTGCCGGACACGCCCTTGACGTCGGCCTGCCCGCCCAGCCGGCCCTCACTGCCGACCTCCCGCGCCACCCGGGTCACCTCGTCGGCGAACGACGACAGCTGATCCACCATCGTGTTGACGGTGTTCTTCAGCTCCAGGATCTCCCCGCGCGCGTCGACATCGATCTTCTGCGACAGGTCGCCCCTGGCCACCGCCGTCGCCACCTGGGCGATGTCGCGGACCTGGCGGGTGAGGTTGCCGGCCATCGCGTTCACGGAGTCGGTCAGGTCCTTCCAGGTGCCCGACACCCCGTGCACCTTGGCCTGGCCGCCCAGCCGGCCCTCGGTGCCGACCTCCCGCGCCACCCGGGTCACCTCGGAGGTGAACAGCGACAGCTGGTCGACCATCCCGTTGAACACCGAGGCGATCTCGCCCATCAGGCCGTCGGCGTCATCTGGCAGCCGGGTGCTGAAGTCGCCGTCCCGCACCGCGGTCAGGCCGTCGAGCAGCAGCCGCAGTTCGGACTCGCCCACCTTGCCACCGTCCGAGGGCGTCTTCTCGCGCGCCGCCACCTCACCCATCCCCCCAACCTCCTGCGAGTCTCTCACCGAGGGAGGCCACCGCATGGCCCCGCCGCCGTCGAGCTTCCGGCGCCGAGTCGTGGGACCTCTCGGTAGTTGACATGAGGCAACTAAACCGGCCGCTCGACCATACCCGAACGAGTGACGGCATGCCGTGTCGCGGCCGCGGCGCCCCTGGGCCACGTCGCGCCGGTCCTCAGCCGGAACGGCGTTCGCGGACGGCGAAGGCGACGAGCACGGCCGCGGCGATCATCAGCGTGATGTTGAAGCCGTAGACGAGGGCGGCCTGGCGTTCCCAGTCGGTCTTGGACGCCAGGCGGTAGAAGTTGTCCTGCGGCCACCAGGCGACCAGCAGCCAGACGACCGACAGGTACGCCGCGACGGTCAGCGCCCTGGGACGCCCCAGCCGCGCCATCCGCCGGTATCCGAACAGCAGGAAGCCGACGCCCAGCCCGAAGGACAGGCATTCCGCGACGTAGAGCCCGGTGAACAGCCCGGCCCACGGCTGCGGCACCGCCGACAGGTCGGTGGAGCCGGGCCAGAACGCGTCGGTGAGCAGGAAGGAGACGAGCGCGCCGAGCCCCGATGTCAGCGCCATGACCAGGGCCAGCCCGCCGTCCCCGAGGTCGCCCACCCCGCTCAGGTCGGCGCCGCCCTTGCCGCCCGCGGCCCGTCCCGGCTGCACCGGCAGCGGCAGTTCCGCGATGTCGACCTCGCCCGAGTCGGTGCGCGGCAGTGAGGACACCGGGATCACGGCGCGCGGAATCCGGTCGGCCTTCAGCCGCGGCCTCGCCAGGAACCGGCGGATCTCGGCGGGCTCGGCCCGTCCCCGGGTGACGACGTAGGCGACGAGCGTCCTGGTGCCCGCCCCGGTGTCGATCGTCGTGACCACGCACTCCAGCACCGCCGGGTGCCTCAGCAGCTCCGCCTCGACGTCGTCGTGGGTCATCGCCTCCTGGGCCATGCCGGATCTCCCATCCGCCGGAAGCCTCGCCTCAATGATGGCGCGCCGTCCGCGGAACAAGAAGCGAAATGTGGCGGCTCGTCGGGGCCGGCTCAGTCGGACGGGAGCAGGCCGAGGGCGACCTCCAGGGCGGCGGCCTGCACGGCCTCGTCGTCGGCGCCGATCTCGCCCTTGAGGAACAAGGACATGTTCAGACTGAAAAGGGACAGCCGGGCGCGGATCTGGTCGGGCAGGCTCGCGTCCTTGTCGACCAGGATCTCGGCGAACGACAGGAAGCGCTTGCGCATGTCGCCGCCGGCCTTGAGCTCCCGCACGGCGGGCCCGTTCTCGTGCATGAACCGCATGAGCGTGCCGCCGGACCCCTTGATGATCTCGGCGTAGCGGCGGACGAACTCGCGCCGCAGCTCGGGGGTGAGCGGCTGCTCGCGCGCCCAGGAGTACAGCTCGTCGACGTCGGCGTGGAAGTCCTCGAAGAGGCTGGTGACGATGTCCTCTTTGGTCTTGAAGTGGTAGTACAGCGCCGCCTTGGTCACGCCGAGCCGTTCGGAGATCTCGCGGAGCGAGGTCTTCTCGTAGCCCTGCTCGGCGAACAGTTCCAGCGCGACCTCGCGGATCTGCTCACGAGTGTCGCCGCGTCGTCGGGGCATGTGATCCTCCCTCCCGCAAACTTACTTGACGCCCGGCTAGCTCGTACCTTACCGTACGGCAGGTAAAAGAAACTAGCCGGGCGGCAGGTAAGCGCCCACCGGCATGGCGAGACGAGGGTCAGCGATGACGCAGTCGACGAAGGAGTCGCCCGACGGGGCGGCCGGGGAGGCGCCGCCGGCGCCGATGAGCAAGCGCCAGGTCTACACGGTCATGAGCGGCCTGATGATCGGCATGTTGCTGGCGATGCTCGACAACATGGTCGTCGGCACCGCGATGCCGACGATCGTCGGTGAGCTGGGCGGGCTGGCGCACCTGTCGTGGGTGGTCACCGCGTACACGCTGGCGACCGCCGCGGTCACGCCGATCTGGGGCAAGCTCGGCGACATCTACGGCCGCAAGGGCATGTTCATGGCCTCGATCGCGCTGTTCCTGGCCGGTTCGGCGCTGGCGGGGATGGCGCAGAGCATGGGCCAGCTGATCGCGTTCCGCGGTGTGCAGGGCCTGGGCGCGGGCGGGCTGATGGTCGGCGCGATGGCCATCATCGGCGACCTGGTGCCGCCCCGGGAGCGCGGCCGCTACCAGGGGCTGATGGCCGCGGTGATGCCGCTGGCGATGATCGGCGGACCGCTGCTCGGCGGATTCGTCACCGACCACCTCGACTGGCGCTGGGCCTTCTACGTCAACCTGCCGCTCGGCGGGCTGGCGCTGGTCGTCACCGCCCTGACCATGCACCTGCCCAAGCGCCCGCGCGGCGCGTCCCGCATCGACTACCTGGGCGCCGTCCTGCTGGCCGCGTCCATCACCTGCCTGTCGCTGATGACCAGCTGGGGCGGCACCGAGTACGCGTGGGGCTCCACCATGATCATCGGGCTGGGCGTCGCGACCGCCGTGACGCTGGCGCTGTTCCTGCTGTGGGAGGTGCGGGCCGCCGAACCGATCCTGCCGCTGCGCCTGTTTCGCAACGGCAACTTCTCGCTGGCCTCGGTGCTGGGCTTCCTGGTCGGTTTCGCCATGTTCGGCGCGGTGACGTTCCTGCCGCAGTACCAGCAGCTGGTGCAGGGCGCCTCGGCGACCAACAGCGGCCTGCTCCTGCTGCCGCTGATGCTGGGCATGCTGGTGACCACCATGGTCGTCGGGCAGCTGGTGACCAGGACCGGACGCTACCGCGTGTACCCGATCCTGGGCGGGCTGGTCATGGCCGCGGGCATGCTGCTGCTGGCCCAGCTCACGGTCGGCTCCTCGCAGCTCACCGCCGCCCTGTTCATGATCGTGCTCGGTGCCGGCATGGGCTTCCTCATGCAGAACACGATGCTCATCGCGCAGAACAGCGTGCCGATGAAGGACATGGGCGCGGCCAGCGGCGCCGCCACCCTGTTCCGGACGATCGGCGGCTCGCTCGGCGTGTCCATCCTCGGCGCCGTCTACAGCCACCAGCTGACCGCCACGCTCAGCGCCCGGCTCGGCGAGCAGAAGGGCGAGGAGCTGGCGGGCGGCGGCGGCCAGCTCACCCCGGCGCTGCTGAAGAAGATGGACGCCGGCGTGCGCGACGCCGTGGAGCACGCGGTCACCGCGGGCGTGCACAACGTCTTCCTGTGGGCCACCGTGTTCGCCGTGCTGGCGTTCGCCGCCGCCTGGTTCATCCGCGAGACCCCGCTGCGCGGCGGGGGCCCGTCCGGCGGGCAGTCCACCGAAGGCCGTCCCGTGGCCGAGCCCGCCGCCCTGTGACCCCGTAGAAGGACCCTGTCGACGCCGAAGGGGCCGTCCTCGCGAGGAGGACGGCCCCTTCGGCGTGGCGGGCTCTAGCCGCGTGTTCCCGCCGGGTGCGCCTGCTTCACCGGTGTCGCGGGACGTTCCGGCACGGGCGGGATCAGCCGGTACGGCACGCGCGGGCGCACCGGAGCGACCGCGGCCCGGCGGTTGCGGTGCAGCCAGGCGATGTCGCGGCCGAACGACCACGCCAGCCCGGCCAGCGCCGTGCCGACCAGGAGCGTCGCGGCCGGGTGGGGCAGCACGCCCGCGGCGGCCACTGCCAGGACGACGCCCTGCGTCGCGGCGACGGCCTTGCGGGCCATGCTCGGCGGCAGCGGCGCGTTCAGCCACGGCAGCGGACGGCTCGCCGCGAAGAACACGTATCTCATCAGGCCGATCGCCAGCACCCAGGGGCCCAGCGACCCGGCGACGTAGACGCTCAGCGCCAGGATGAGGAACGCGTCGGACTCCATGTCGAACCGCGCGCCCAGGGCGGAGACGGTCCCGGTGCGCCGGGCGACCTTGCCGTCGACGGCGTCCAGCACCAGCGCGACGGCGGCCAGTGCGACCAGCACCGCGACCGGTGCCGGGGCGCGGACGGTGTCGGCGACCAGCGCCGCCACTCCCCCGGCCAGCGTCATCCTGGCCAGCGTGACCCGGTCGGCGGGGCCGAGCCCGGACGCGCCGCTGCGGCGCAGCCCCACGTCGAGCGCCACGTACACGGCCAGGGCGTGCGCCACCCCGGCCAGCCATCCGACGAGGCCGAGGCCGGTGGTCGCCGTCAGCGTCGCCAGCAGTCCGACCTGCGCGACCAGCCCTGCGACGGGGCCCTGGTGCGATCGGCTCATGTGTCCCGTGCCCACGATTGCCTCCCCCTAGCGGCGTGGGATCACCGCGTACGATGACCCATCCGGATTGGAGGGGTCGCTAGTGCTACGTACGGCTCGCGCGTTCTGGCTCAACGCACCCGGACGAGGGGAGATCCGCCCCGTCCGCCTGGAGGCGCCGGGCGAGGACGAGGTTGTGGTGCGCACGCTCTACTCGGGGGTGAGCCGCGGCACCGAGGCGCTGGTGTTCCGCGGCGGCGTGCCGGCCTCCCAGTACGAGGCGATGCGGGCGCCCTTCCAGGACGGCGAGTTCCCGGGGCCGGTCAAGTACGGCTACCTCAACGTCGGGGTGGTGGAGGACGGGCCGTCCGGGCTGGTCGGCCGCACGGTGTTCTGCCTGTATCCGCACCAGACGCGCTATGTCGTGCCCGCCTCGGCGGTGACGCCGGTGCCGGACGGGGTGCCGGCGTCGCGCGCCGTGCTGGCCGGGACCGTCGAGACCGCCGTGAACGCGGTGTGGGACGCCGCCCCGATGCTCGGCGACCGCATCGCCGTGGTCGGGGCGGGGATGATCGGCTGCAGCGTCGCGAAGGTGCTGGCGGGCTTTCCCGCCGTCCGGGTGCAGCTCGTCGACGTGGACCCGGCCCGCGCGGCGGTCGCCGAGGCGCTGGGCGTCGGGTTCGCCACGCCGCCGGACGCCCTCGGCGACTGCGATCTGGTCGTGCACGCCAGCGCGACCGAGGCGGGATTGAGCCGTTCGCTGGAACTGCTCGTACCAGAGGGCGTGGTGCTGGAACTGAGCTGGTACGGCGACCGCCGGGTGAGCCTGCCGCTGGGCGAGGCGTTCCACTCGCGGCGGCTGGTGGTGCGCGGCAGCCAGGTGGGCGCGGTGTCGCCCGCCCGGCGCGGGCGCCGCGGCCACGCCGACCGGATGCGCCTGGCGCTGGAGCTGCTCGCCGACCCCGCCTACGACGCGCTCATCACCGGCGAGTGCGGTTTCGAGGAGCTGCCCGCGGTGATGCCCACGCTGGCGAGCGGCCGCACCCATCCGCTGTGCCACCGGGTCGTGTACGACCCGGCGTGACCGGGCCCGGCACGTCCCGGCCCGCACGACACCCCACCGGCCCGAGGCCGGCCCGACCGAGCAGAGAGGCCCGTAGTGTTCAGCCTGACCGTCCGTGATCATTTCATGGTGGCGCACAGCTTCCGCGGGGAGGTCTTCGGCCCCGCGCAGCGGCTGCACGGCGCGACGTTCGTGGTGGACGCGACGTTCCGCCGCGCCGAGCTGGACGCGGACAACCTCGTCGTCGACATCGGGCTGGCGACCCGCGAGCTCAAACAGGTGCTCGGCGCGCTGGACTACCGCAACCTCGACGAGGAGCCCGACTTCGCGGGCGTCAACACCTCCACCGAGTTCCTGGCCAAGGTGATCGCCGACCGGCTGGCCGAGCGGGTGCACGCGGGGGCGCTCGGCGAGGGCGCCCGCGGCCTGTCCGGGATCGCCGTCACCCTGCGCGAGTCGCACGTCGCGTGGGCCAGTTACGAGCGGGCGCTGTGAGCACGGCCGTCGCGGGCGCCATCAGCCCCGGCTGGCTGGAGCTGCGCGAGGACGCCGACGCCGGCGCCCGCGCCGCCGACCTGCTCGGCCCGCTGCGCGCGCACCTGGCCGGACGGGCGGCGCGGCCGCTGGTCGTGCGGGACCTCGGCTGCGGCACCGGCTCCATGGGACGCTGGCTCGCCGGACGGCTGCCCGGCCCCCAGCACTGGGTGCTCTACGACCACGACCCGGCGCTGCTGGCCCTGGCCGCCGCGCGTCTGCCCGGACGGACGGCCGACGGCGGCGCGGTCACGGCTGAGGCGCACCGGCGCGACATCGCCCGGCTGCGCGCGGCGGACCTGGCCGGGACGTCGCTGGTGACCGCCTCGGCGCTACTCGACCTGCTCACCGGGCCGGAGGTGACCGGCCTGGCCCAGGCGTGCGCCGGGGCGGGCTGCCCGGCGCTGCTGGTGCTGTCGGTGGTCGGACGCGTCGAGCTGACACCGGCCGACCCGCTCGACGGTCCGATCGCCGAGGCGTTCAACGCGCACCAACGCCGCTCCCGGGGGACGCCCGTCCCGGTGACGCTGCCGCGGCCGACGTCCCGCAAGCTCGGCCCCGACGCGGTGGACGCGGCCGCCGAGGCGTTCGCCCGCGCGGGCATGGTCGTGCACCGCCGTCCCAGCCCGTGGCGGCTCGGCCCGGCGCAGGCCGCGCTGACCGCCGAGTGGCTGCGCGGCTGGGTCCGGTACGCGGTGGAGCAGCGTCCCGCGCTGGCGGTCCCGGCGGGCCCGTACCTGCGTCGCCGGCTTCGCCAGTGCGCCGCGGGCGAGCTGCGCGCCGTCATCGGCCACGAGGATCTGCTGGCGCTCCCGGCGGGCGGGTGAGGATGAAGCGGTTTCTGCTGGGACGGTTCCGTACGTTCGCCGCGCTGGCCATCATCGGCGTGCTGGTCTGGCAGGTCGGCACCGGGGCGTTCGTGGCCGGGCTCCGGATGATCGACGCGGGCGGGGTGCTGGCCGCGCTCGGGATCGGCGTGGCGACCACGGTGCTGTGCGCCGGGCGCTGGTGCCTGGTGGCGCGGCGGCTGGGCCTGCGGCTGCCGCTGGGCGAGGCCGTCCGGGACTACTACCGGTCGCTGTTCCTGAACGCGGTGCTGCCCGCGGGGCTGCTCGGCGACGTTCACCGCGCGGTGCGGCACGGCAGGCAGGAGGGCGACGTGGGCCGCGGCGTGCGCGCGGTGGCGCTGGAACGGGCCGCCGGGCAGGCCGCGATCGTCGTCGCGGGGGTGGCGGTGATGCTGGCGCGTCCGGCGGTCGTCCCGGCGCGGTTGCACGACACGGTGCTGACCGCCGGGGCGGTGATCGCGGTGGTGGCGGTGACGGTGCCCGTCGTGGCCGTCACGCTCGGACGGCGCTGGGCGAAGGGCGGCTCGCGGTGGCGGCGCGGCCTGGCGACCGCGCTGGACGACGCGCGGACGGGCCTGCTGTCGCGGCACGCGTGGCCGGGCGTCACGCTGCTGTCGGCGGCGGCACTGGCCGGTCATCTGGCCCTGTTCGTGGTGGCGGCACGCACCGCCGGGGCGACCGCGCCGGTCGCCCAGCTGCTGCCGCCGATGGTGCTGGCGCTCCTGGCCATGGGGCTGCCGGTGGGCGTCGGCGGGTGGGGGCCGCGCGAGGGCGTGGCCACGCTGGCGTTCGGCTCCGCCGGCCTGGGCGCGGCGCAGGGCCTGTCCGTCGCCGTCGTCTACGGGGTGCTCGCCCTGGTCGCGAGCCTGCCGGGCGCCGCCGTCCTGCTCGCCGCCAGGGCCGACCTCAAGATGCCCCTCGGGTCCTGGCGCAGGAGGGTCGGGGTCGCCCGGGAGGGATAGACCGGTGACCGCTCCGCCGCCGGTCGGCGGCCGTGCCGGCGGCGGATCGAACCGGGGGGCGGCGCGTCTCGTACTGTCCACCGTCGCTCACCCCCACTGGAGGCACGCGTTGGCCGGGCACATCGATCCGAGTCTGCTGCGACGGAACGCGCACAGTCCGTCGTTCTTCGCGCTGAGCCGCGCGGGCGGGACAGACCAGGCCGAGCTGGTCGACTTCTGCATACCGTGCAACCCGTACTTCCCGACGCCGGAGATGTTCGGGCGGCTGGGCGGCATGCTGGAGACGATCCTCAAGTACTACCCCAGCGACGCCGACACGATCACCGCGGAGCTGTGCGGCACGCTCGGGCTGAACCCCCAGACCGTCGCGATGGGCAACGGGTCCACCGAGCTGATCACCTGGATCGACCATCTGCTGGTGCGCGAGAGCCTGGCCGTGCCGATCCCCACCTTCGGCCGCTGGACCGACCAGCCGCTGGAGACCGGCAAGCGCGTCGACATGTACCCGCTGCGGGAGAGCCGCGACTTCGCCCTCGACGTCGACGACTTCGCCGCGTTCGTCCGCGCCCGCGGCTCCCGCGCGGCGGTGATCTGCAACCCGAACAACCCCGACGGCGGCTACGTGCACCGCCGCGACGTGCTGCGGCTGCTGGACCGGCTGGTCGACCTGGACCTGGTGGTGGTGGACGAGTCGTTCATCGACTTCGTCGACGCCGAGCCGGCGCCGAGCGTCGCCGACGAGGCCGCCATCCGCCCGAACGTCATCGTGCTCAAGAGCCTGGGCAAGAACTTCGGCCTGCACGGCATCCGGTTCGGCTACCTGGTGGCCAACCCCGCGCTGGCGGGCCGGGTCCGCTCGGCCCTGCCGAAGTGGAACCTCAACTCCTTCGCCGAGGTCATGGTGTTCCTGCTCAAGGAGTACCGGGCCGAGTACCGCACCAGCCTGGCGCGGCTGGCCGCCGACCGCCGCACGATGACCGACCAGCTGGACTCGCTGCTGCCCGGGCTGAGGGTGTTCTCCTCCCAGGGCAACTTCGTCCTGGTCAAGCTGCCGGACGGCAAGGACGGCGTCCAGCTGCGCGACTACCTGCTGTCCGAGCACGGGGTGTTCGTCCGCGAGTGCGGCAACAAGCTGGGCGCCGACAGCAGCTTCCTGCGCCTGGTCGTGCGGCCGCCGCAGGACGTGCGGCGTCTGCTGACCGGCATCGGCGCCTTCCTGTACGGCACCGAGAAGGCCCGGCCGACGGTGCCGCTGCTGTCCCCGTCGCCGCGCTCGGACGCGCCGCCGCTCCGGCCGGGCGCGGACGTGCCACCCCTCCCCCGCCGCGCCGACCCGCACCCCTCGCCCTCGCCGCGTCCGGAGGCGCCGGCCCACCTGTACGGGGCGCCGGAGCCGATCCCGTCCGCTCCGCCCGCCGGCCCGCCGGTGCTGCGTCCGTCCTCCCTGGAGGACGTCTACAGCACCCGGTCGATCTAGGCGCCGGCGGATCTCACCAGGCGCAGGCCCGGAGGGCGGTGAGGTCAGCCGGTGAAGTTCCGGGCCTTCCAGGCGTCGAGCTCGGCGCGGGCGGCGGCGAGCCGCTCGGGCGTGCCCGACGCGGTGTTGACGACCAGCGCGTAGTGCACCGCCCCGGGGGTGCGGGCCGACGGCGCGATGACCAGCCGGCGGGCGGTGCCGGAGCCGGTCTCCCGCTCGGCCCGGATCACACCGCCGGACGGGACGCCGCCCAGGGTGCCGAGGTCGCTGACGACGGCCGTGCCCGCCGGGGCGAAGGACTGCGGCAGGTGCAGCTCGGTCGGGGCGCCGGTGGACGACTCCCGCCACACCAGCACGCCGTACTGGCGGTCCTTGACCAGGGCGGCGACGTTGGGCATGGACGACGGGACGGTCAGCCACGCCTGCTGCTGCCCGGCGCCGCCGTAGCCGGAGCGCGCCAGGTCCTCGTAGGCGAAGGCGAGGGTGTCCCCGGCCACGGCCGCCGGATACAGCCGGTCCAGAACGCGCTGGTCGAGCCGCAGCGTGACCTGCCCGGCGTCGTCGGTCCGCACGACCGAGTGGTCCTCGTCGTTCCAGCCGTCGCCCTCGGTCTGCACCTTGCCGGGGTTGCCGTTCATCAGCTCGCGGTGACGTCCGCTGTAGATGTCCCAGTGCCACTGGAGCGCCGACAGCACGCCGCCGCCGGACGCGGGGCGGTCCCACCAGTTCCTGCCGGGGACGCCGTAGTCCATCGCCTGGTACATGCCGCGCACCATCCAGGGGGTGCGGTCGCTGGTGGCGCCGGTCAGCCGGTTGCCGAACTCCGAGACGATCGCGGCGGTGCCGAGTGACGCCGCCCGGTCGCGGATCCTGTTCATGGGCGCGTCGTAGGAGCCGTCGGACGCCGGGGACGGGTCGAGCGTCATGCGGGCGCCGTCGTAGTAGTGGGTGTTGAACACCATGCGGGTGCCGAGCGTCCCGACGGACGACATGCCGCCCTGCTCGAAGAACCCGGTGTTCCAGAACACCAGCGGCTCGACGAACGCGGGTTTGGCCGACCATCCCGCGGCGTCCATCGCGGCGCGGAACCGCTGGTAGAACGGCATGAGATAGGTCTTCTCCCAGTCCGCGCCGCTCGCGCCGTCCAGGCCGCCGTCGAACGGCTCGTTGAACGGGTCGAACCCGACGATGCCGTCGAACGCCTGTGCGGGGAGCTTCTGCCGGAGGTACGTCATCGTCGCCGACGCCTGCCTGATGAAGGCGTCCTGCACACCGACCGGCCCGGCGGAGGTGGTGAGCACACGGTTGTGCCAGAAGTCGTGGGCGGCCCGGCGGACGGCGCCGTTGGTCATCATGTTCTGGCCCCACAGCAGGCAGATGCCACAGGACTCCTTCGGGTAGTCCCCCGCGTCGATCACCCACTTGGGCGCGCCGTCGCCGGTGTACCAGCTGTCGCGGTCGAACAGGTGCGCCGAGTACAGGTCCTGGTGGTAGTCGAGCAGGACGCGCACGCCCCGGTCGGTGAACGCCCGGATCTGCTCGATGGCCTTGTCGAGGTAGGCGTGGTCGATGCGGTCGGGGGCGGGCTGCACCCCCTCCCAGCTGATCAGGAAGCGGACGGCGTTGGCCCCGGTGAGGTCGCGCATGGCCTGCGCCGACGTGACCGCGTCGGCGGTGCTGCGGAAGGGCAGCAGGTTGTTCTCGTAGAGCTTGGTGCTGCCGGAGACGTTGAAGCCGCGCAGCGTCACCTCGCGGCCGTCGCCGTCCCGGAACACCCAGGACCGCTGCTTGGGCGCGACGACGATCGCATCGGACGCGTCGGCGCGTGCCCTCGGCGCGGGCGACAGCGCCGTGACGGCGACGACCGCCGCGACGGCCGCGGCCGTGAGGGGGCGGAGGGGGCGCGCGTTCGAGGTTCGCATGGCGGGGGCCTTTCACGGGGGTGGGCCACGAACGGGCCTCCACTGTGCAAGAACCCTCTTGCAGAAGCAAGAGCTATCTTGCAGGCGTGCCTTCCACAGCGCCTTCCCCCACACGCGAACGCATCATGGACGCCACGCTGGAACTGGTCCTGGTGCGCGGCTTCGGCGGCACCGCCGTCACCGACATCGAGGCCGGCGCCGGGCTCTCCCCCGGCAGCGGCAGCTTCTACCGGCACTTCCGGTCCAAGCGGGAGGTGTTCGAGGCGGTCTTCGAACGCGAGCTGGAACGCGCGCGGCGGCACCGGGCGGGGTTCGAGCGCGGCCCGGTCGGCGGCGCCGCCGAGGCGGTGCTGACCCGCCGCTTCCTGGAGCAGCTCGACTACCTGGCCGCGATCCGGCCGCTGATCATGCTGCTGGCGCGCGAGCACGGCCGGTTCCCCGAGCTGACCGCCAGGGTGCGCGGCGCGCTGCCGGACGACGGCATCGCCGACGAGGCCGCGCACCTGACCCGCGACCTGGACGGCGCGCCCGGCGACGGCGACCCGCACGCCCTGCTGGCCGTCGTGGTGTCCGCGCTGACCGGCTACCACCTGTCCCGCGAGTTCTTCGGCCGGTCGCCCGCGGGCGTCGACCCCGAGCGGTTCGCCGCCGCCCTGGCCGCCCTCCTCGCCGCCCGGAACGACTGACCGGCTGCTCCGCACGCGTTTCCCGCGTTTCTCACCGAATTCTCATGCGGCGCTGACCCGGGTCTGAACCGCCGGTCCGATCCTCGACGTCATGGAGGAGGACCTTGACCGGACACGGATCCTGGTGGCCGACGACGATCCCGCCGTGCGCTCCGCGCTCGACCGCGTCCTGCGGTTCCACGGCTATGACGTCGACCTGGCCGGGGACGGCATCGAGGCGCTGGCCGCCCTGGAGGACGCCCGGCCGAACGCCGTCGTCCTGGACGTGATGATGCCCGGCCTCGACGGCCTCGGCGCCTGCCGGATGATGCGCGGCCGCGGCCACGACGTGCCGGTGCTGATGCTCACCGCGCGCACCGAGCTGGCGGACCGGATCACCGGGTTCGACGCGGGCGCCGACGACTACCTGTGCAAACCGTTCGAGCTGGAGGAGCTGCTGGCCCGGCTGCGCGCGCTGATCCGCCGCGCCCGGGGGCGGACGACCGGCGAGGACGGCGAGACGCTGCGGTTCGCCGACCTGACGATGAACGTCGCGACCCGCGAGGTGTGGCGGGGCGAGCGGCGCCTGCAACTGTCGCCCACCGAGTTCACGCTGCTGGAGATCCTGCTGCGCCGCCCCCGCCGGGTGCTGGAACGCGGCCGGCTGCAGGAGGAGGTCTGGGGCTTCGACTACGGCCGCAACTCCAACTCGCTGCACGTCTACATCGGGTATCTGCGGCGCAAGACCGAGGAGGGCGGCGAGCCCCGGCTGATCCAGACGGTGCGCGGCGTCGGCTACACGCTGCGGGAAGGCCCGCCGTGATCCGTCGCCTCCGCGCGCTCTCCTTCCGCGCGCTGTCGCTGCGGGCCCGGGTGGGGCTGCTGACCGCGACGGCGGTGGCGCTCGCAGTCGTCCTCACGTCGCTGGTGTCCACCGCCGTCTATAGTCGCCTGCTGCGCGGCGAGATCGACCAGACCCTGATCACGCAGGCCCGGTCGCTGGGCGACGACCAGGACCGCCGCCCGGGCGACGCGCGGGACATGCGGGTGCTGGAGGCCCTCGGGATGACCGTCACCATCGTGCGCGACGGCACGGTGATCGCTCCGCCCGGGGCGCCGTCGGGGACCGGGGACGTCGACGCGGCGACGGTCGCGCGGGTCCAGGCGCCGGGCGGGCCGCCGTACCTGCTCGGCGACGCCGGGTCCGGCGCCGGCCACCGCCGCGTCATCACGTTGCGCGCCCGCGACGGCAGCGTGATCGTCATGACCCGGTCGCTGGTGCAGCTCGACCGCGCCGAGGCCCGGTTCGGCTCCTTCGTCGTGGTCGCGGGACTGGCGGCGGTGCTGCTGGCGGGCGGGGCGGGCATCGCGGTCGCCGGGGCGGGGCTGAGCCCGGTGCGCCGCCTCACCCGGGCCGCCGCGCGCGTCGCCCGCACGCAGGAGCTGGACACCCGGCCCATCGAGGTCACCGGCAGCGACGAGACGGCGCAGCTCGCGGCCAGCTTCAACGCGATGCTGGCGGCGCTCAACCGGTCCCGGGAGCGGCAGCGGCGCCTGGTCGCCGACGCCGGGCATGAGCTGCGCACCCCGCTCACCAGCCTGCGCACCAACATCGACCTGCTGGTCCAGATGCGCGCGCACCCCGAGCGGACGCCGCCGCACGGCGGGGTGGACGCGCTGCTGGCCGACGTGCGCGCGCAGCTGCGCGAGCTGACCGCGCTGGTCGGGGACCTGGTGGAACTGGCCCGTGACGACGAGCCGGCGCACCGCCGTACCCGGCTGCGGTTCGACCAGGTGGTGCGGGAGGCCGCCGAACGGGCCCGGCCGCGCGCCGCCGGGCAGGTCACCATCGAGTGCGACCTGCGGCCGTGGACGGTGCACGGCGCGGCCACCGAGCTGTCCCGCGCGGTGACGAACCTGCTGGACAACGCGATCAAGTTCAGCCCGCCCGGCGGAACGGTGCGGGTGGTGCTGCGGGACGGCCGCCTCACCGTGAGCGACCGGGGCCCCGGCATCGCCGAGGCCGACCTGCCGCACGTGTTCGAGCGTTTCTACCGGTCGGCGGCGGCGCGGTCGATGCCCGGCTCCGGATTGGGGCTGGCGATCGTCCGGCACACCGCCGAGCAGCACGGCGGAACGGTGCGGGCCCGCAACCGGCCGGGCGGCGGCGCCGTGCTGTGCATGCACCTGCCCGGCTCGCCCGTCCCCCCGGATCCGGGTGGCGGCGGGGCGGGCCCCAGCCCGGATCTGCCGAGCTGAAAGGAGCCAGGGGCGTCACGCCCGCCGGCTCCCTCAGCTCATCCGGTCACCGCCGGCGGCGGCTCACTTGTGCTTGCGGCGCCTGCGGCGCTTCGGCTGCGGCTTGTGCTCCAGCCGCTTCTTGGCGGACACGGGGGCGATCTTCTTGAAACTCATGTACTGACCTTTCCTTCTTTCCTCGTCGCGCCTTTCGGCCTGACACGAAAGAAGTTACTCGGCCATTTTTATGACACCACTGAACCCGCTCTGTGAGCTCTCTGGGAGAAGATTAAGAAGAGGCTGAAAGGCCGCGGATCACGGTTTCACCGCGGGGACCGGCGGGGGTCGCGCCCCGAGAGCGCCAGCGCGCGCTCGAACGCCGGCGCTCCGGCGTCCACCGCCACCGGGTCGGCGAATCCGTCGTACTGCCGGTACATTTCGGCGTTCTCCTCGACGACCCGCAGCAGGAACTCCTCCACCTCGGGTGACACGGTGTATTCCTGCCCGGTGGAGACGGCCACGTCCCACCCGTGCACGGCCATCTCCTTGATGACGAGCGAGGCGATCTCGGGTGCCGGGCCGACGCCGAAGCCGGTGTCGATCTCGCCCTCCCACACCGCCGGGTCCGCCCAGGCGGCCACGGCCCGGTCGAGCTGCGCCGCGTACGCCTGCGCCCAGTGCGGATCGGCCGTGAAGTCGCGTTCGGTGAGCGTCTCCGGCAGCGGCCTGCGCAGGGCCCGGTGCTCCAGCCCGTGCGAGGTGTAGAGGACCCAGTGGTTCACGAGCGTCCGCACGTCGAACTCCGTGCAGGGGGTCGGCCCGGACAGCTGGTCCGCGCGCACGCCACGGGCGACGCGGGCAGCCTCGGCGGCGCATTCCTTCATGTGAGCGTGGAGTTCGTTCATGCAGGTGACGCTACGGAGGCCAGGTACCGGACCGCTTGGACAAACGCGCCATATACCCTGGCCGCGTGGGGGACCTGGGACGCGGCGTGCTGTATCCGGACGAGCAGGCCGCCTTCGTCGACCTGGACCGTCATGCTCCCGGCCCGGCGCTGGCGCGGTTCGTGGAGTTCTACTGGCATGTGCGCTGGAACGTCACCGAGCCGTACGAGACGAAGGTCCTCGCGCACCCGAACGTCCATCTGGTGTTCGAGGAGCCCGCGCCGCAGGTGTACGGGGTGAACCGCAGCCTGTTCGTCCGCCGTCTGGAGGGACGCGGGCAGGTGCTGGGGGTCAAGTTCCGGCCCGGCTGCTTCCGTCCGTTCACCGACGTGCGGGTCGCCGACCTGGCCGACCGCAGGGTCCCGGCCACGGAGTTCTTCGGGCCGGCCGTGGCGGAGACCTGCCGCGCCGTCCTGCGCGCCGACGGCCCCGCCGAGATGGTCGCCCGGACGGAGGAGTTCCTGCTGCCGCGCCTGCCCGACCCGGACCCGGTCGCCGAGGAGGTCGCGGACATGGTGGAGCGCATCACCGCCCGCCCCGCGCTGTTCCGCGTCGACCAGGCCGCCGAGACGCTGCACATCTCCACCCGCACCCTGCAGCGGATGTTCGCCGAGTACGTGGGCGCCAGCCCGAAATGGGTGCTGCGCCGGGCCCGGCTGCACGAGGCCGCCGCCCGCGCCGACCGGGGCGCCGACGTCGACTGGGCCGCCCTCGCCGACGACCTCGGCTACTGCGACCAGTCGCACCTGATCCGCGACTTCACCGCCACCGTGGGCGTCCCCCCGGCCAGATACGCCCGCACGTGAGGGCTCAGCCGGGCGGGTCCTCCCCGTGCAGGTAGTGGTGCAGGTGGCTTGAGCCCTCCAGCATGGCCGTGGCGCGCTGCGCCAGTGCGGCCTGCCGCTGCGCGATGGCCGCCCGCAGCGCCTCGCGGCTGCCGGTGCGGCGCAGCTCGTCCAGCACGGCGCGGATCTGCGGCAGCGGGTGGCGCCCCTGCCGCAGCATGTGGATCATCTGGGCGTCGCGGACGTCGGCGGGACCGAAGCGGCGGTGCCCGGTGCCGGGTTCGCGGGCGGGGCTGAGCAGCCCGGCCGCCTCCCACACGCGCAGCGCGGACGAGCGCACGCCCAGCCGGGCGGCCACCTCCCCGATGCGCAGCTCCGACCGCGCCGGCACCGGGACCTCCGGGGCCTGCAGCGCCACGGCGTCCAGCGCCTCGCCCGTCGCGCGCAGGGTGCGGCGCTGCTCGTGCAACGCGGCGTGGGCGGCGTCGACGAGCGCGAGCGCCTCGGCCACGTCGCCCGCGTGCACGGCCCGCATGATCGCCTGCGCGGCCACCGGGCCGTATCCCCTGGCCAGGGCGCGGTAGGCGAGCAGGGCCCGGCGGTGCCGCGGGCCGAACCTGCGGTGCCCGGACGGCGAGCGCGGTGTCGGCGGCAGGACGCCCGCGTCCGCGTAGTTGCGGATCTGCTGGGTCGACACGCCGACCGCCCGCGCCAGGTCGACGGGACGCAGCGTCCTGGTCACCCGCCCACTCTCCCCCGTTGAGGTTTCCTCCAACGAACATCGAGCATAGCCGCTTGATCGTCAGCAAAAACCTCAAAGCGCTTCAATGGGACACTTGAAGCCGTCGCGGCGCGCGGGGACGCCTTGCCCGGGCGGGACGGGGCGTCAGGGCGGACAGCTCGGCGCGCAGTGCCGCAACGCGGCGACCGGACCGCGCTCGTCGTCGCGGGCCTCCGGAGTCAGCCGCGGCATGAGCCCAGGAGCGATTCCGGGGGCGAGGACGCCGGTCGCGCCGTGCGATCCGGCCCATGCGGGGGCGAGCAGAGCGATGACGAGACCGCAGATCACCAGAAAGCGTGTCATACAAACCCCGCAATGACAGTCAGACGACACTCAGTCACTCATCGTAATGGATCGGTGATCCTGGGTGATGAGCGGGGTCGCCGACGGTGCGGGACGGCAGCGCCCGCCGTCGCCGAGCGGGGACGGCGGGCGCGGGCGCGGGCCGCGGCGGCTACATGGCCGTGGCGGCCGGGCGCCGTCCGGCGTGTTCGGCCAGGACGGCCAGGTCGCGGTCGCCGTCACCGCGGTCGACGGCACGCCGCACCAGGTCGAGGGCGCATTCGGCCAGCGGCAGCGAGGTCCCGGCGGCCTCGGCCAGCTCGACGGCGTGGCGCAGGTCCTTGGCCATCAGACGGGTGCGGAACGCGGCGGGCTCGTACCGGCGCTCGCGCATGAGCGCCGCGCGGAACGACATCACGGCCGAGCCGACGCCGCTGGAGGCCACGCAGTCCAGCACGGCCTCGCGGTCCAGCCCGGCCGACCGGGCCAGCTGCACCGCCTCGGCCATCGCCGCGATCTCCGCGCCGATCAGCATGTTCAGCGCGAGCTTCATGGTGGCGGCGGCGCCGGGCGGGCCGAAGTGACGCAGCTCGCGGCCGACGGTCTCCAGCAGGTCGCGGGCCGCGTCCACGTCGGCGGGGTCCCCGGCGGTCAGCACGCGCAGGTCGCCGGAGCGGGCCTGCAGCGGATTGCCGAACACGCACGCCTCCACCCGGCGGGCGCCCAGGTCGGCCAGCCGGCGCGCGGCGTCGCGCGCGAAGTCCGGCGAGACGGTGGAGGTGTCGATCACCAGCGCGCCGGGGGCCAGCCGGTGCGCGGCGTCGGCGAACAGCACCTGCTCGACCGCGGGCTCGTCGGCCAGGCTGACGACCACCGCGTCCGCCCCGTCGACCGCGTCGGCCGCCGTCCGCGCCTGCCGCGCCCCCGCCGCGACGACCGGAGCGGCCTTGGCCGCGGTGCGGTTGTAGACGTTCACCGAGTGGCCCGCCTCCACGAGCCGTGTGGCCATGCCGGCGCCCATCGCGCCCAGCCCGAGAAAGCCGATGACGCGTTTTCGAGTCCTGTCGCTCATTCATGCCCCCCGTCTGCAATGTCCTACCGCCGCGTCACATGCCGCGGCCGACGGGCAGGGCCCCGTCACAGCGCGAAAGGCCGGCCGGGATCGGCACCACGCCCGCCACGTCCTCGGCGCGGGCCAGGCGGCCGAGCGCCGTCACACCGAGGGCCGGGCGCGGAGCCGGGGCTGGCGGCACCGTCCGTTCTCACCGGCCATGCCGACAATGCCCGCAAACACGGCTTTCACACCGGAACCTCAACAAGGTCAACCGACGATCTCCGCCTGGGCCATCATGCCCATGGAGGAGTGGTCGAGCAGGTGGCAGTGGTAGAGGTAGCGGCCGAGATGGCGGTCGTAGCGGACCTTGATGCGCACGTGCCCGCCGACCGGCACGGCGACGGTGTCCTTGCGGCCGGTCTCGTGCCCGGCGACCGGCCCGCCGTTGCGGTCGAGCACCTGGAAGTGCGTGCCGTGCAGATGCAGGTTGTGCATCGTCTCCGGGAGCCGGTCCCGGTTGTGCACGCGCCAGATCTCGGTCTCGCCGCGCCGGATCTTCATGTCGACGCGCTTCATGTCGAACGCCCTGCCGTCGATGAAGAACTGCCCGCTGCGCGGGTCCATGTGCAGGTTGACGTCGCGGACGACGGTGGCGCTGCCGAGGTCGAAGCCCTGGCCGAGCCGGTCGGGCACGCGGCTGGAGTCGGAGACCCGCCGGCCCACGTGGAACCGCATGACGTTCCTGGTCACGCCGTTCGTGCCGGCGGTGTTGAGCAGCACCACGCGGGTGCCCGGTTCGTACCGGCCGAAGTCGACGACGACGTCGACGCGTTCGGCGGGCGACAGGGTGACGCCGGCGACGCGCAGCGGCGCGGGCAGCAGCCCGCCGTCGGAGGCGATCACCGTCATGGGCGCGCCGTCGCTGAGCCGCAGCGTGAAGTTGCGCTGGTTGGAGCCGTTGAGCAGCCGCAGCCGGTATCTGCGGGCGTACACGTCGAGGAAGGGCTGGGGGCGTCCGTTGACCAGCAGCGTGTCGCGACGGCGGTCGTCCATGGCGAACACCAGTTGCCCCCGCTTGTCGAAGTGCGCGTCGCGCAGCATGAGCGGGATGTCGTAGCGTCCGGCCGGCAGGTTCAGGCCCCGCTCCCACGGGTCCTCGAGCAGGTAGAAACCGGCCAGGCCGTAGAACACCATCTCGGCCTCCCCGCGATGGCTGTGGTCGTGGTACCACAGCGTCGCCGACGGCTGGCGGTTGGGGTAGACGTAGTCGCGGTAGTAGCCGGGCGGGATGATGTCGGCGGGGTGGCCGTCGTACTCGGGCGCCACCAGCCCGCCGTGCAGGTGGACGACGACGTTGCGGCGCAGGCGGTTCCGCTGCCGGATGACCACCCGGCGCCCGACGGAGGCCCGGACGGTGGGGCCGGGGAACAGCCCGTCGTAGCCGAATATCCAGGTCCGGAAGCCCGGCAGGATCAGGGCGGACGCCTCCCGGATCGCCATGTCGTAGTAGTCGGTCGTGCTGCTCTGGTGCACGGGGACCGCGGTTTTCGGCACGAGCAGCGGCCTGGAGAAGGGCTTGGACGGGGCCTCCGCCGCAGCCGCCGTGCCGCGCCGCACCACGCCCACGCCGTGCACCGCCGCCCCGGTGGCGGACACCGCGCCCAGCGTGATGATTCCCCGTCTGCTCAGCATTGACGTCCCTTCGCCGTCCGAAACAAAAATGTAGCTCAAAACAGACAGGGGGCAGCCGGGCTCATCGACAACGGAATGTCGTGTTACCGGAGCTTGGGAAATGCGGAACCACTTGATCAACACCGTTGACCCGGAAGTGCGCGCCTTTTGGCGGAACACCGCCCTCCGCACACCCGTCGCCACCGGCACGCGCACGCCACTCTTATCCGGTCCGACGCGGACATCGCACGTCAATTCACCGCTGATGCTAATAATGGGCGCGTTCCCGTCGAGATCACGTCGCAGTGCACGGAAATGCGGATTCTCATCGCCGGTCACCGACGAAACTCAATGGCGAAGTTCTAGACGGCGGCGACGCAAGCCCGGCTTGGCCGCCCACTAGTCGACCTGGCCCGCGTCGCGTTGCGGGCCGGGCATGCGCGCGGCCGGATCGCCGTTCGGTCGGCGATCCGGCCGCACCTGAGCACGGCGAGGGCCGCTAGCCCGCGGCGCCCTCGGCGGCGGTGGAGCGTCCCAGCGCGGCCGTGGACTCCTCCGGTTCCTCGGCCAGGTCCGCCCGGTGGCTCTCCTTCGTCACCAGGACGCACAGGACGGTCACCACGCAGGACAGGGCGATCAACACGGACACGCCGAGCGTGCCACCCGCCGAGGCGCCGGTCATGCTGGCGAAGAGCACGGGCGCGAACCCCGCCCCGGTCGCGGAGATCTGGTAGCCGAGCGACGCGCCGGTGTAGCGGGTGCGGGTGCCGAACATCTCGCTGTAGAGCGCGGCCAGCGGGCCGAACATGGCCGGGTGCATGACCGCCTGGCCCAGCACGACGGCCAGCGTCAGCAGGACGGCCGACCCGCTGTCGACCATCGGGAACAGCGGGAAGGCGACCACGGCCATGCCGACCGCCCCGGCGAGGACGACCGGACGCCGGCCGATCCGGTCCGACAGCGCCGAGTAGCCGACGATCGCGACCGCCCCCAGGGCCGACGACAGGGTCAGCGCGTTGAGCACCGTCTGCCGGGGGAAGCCCGCGTCCACCGCATAGGAGATCAGGAAGGTGGTGAGGGTGGCCTGGGCGACGAACGCGCCGAACCCGACGCCGACCGCCAGCAGCAGGTTCCTGGGGTGGCGGCGCAGCACCTCCAGCAGCGGCGGCGCCTCGGCGGCCCGGGACTTGCCGGCCTCGGCCTCGGCGAACACCGGCGTCTCCTCGACCTTCAGCCGCACGAACAGGCCGAGCGCCAGCAGCAGCACGCTGAGCAGGAACGGCACGCGCCAGCCCCACGACAGGAACTGGTCCTCGGTGGTGACGGACGCCGACAGCGTCAGCACGAGGGTGGACACCACCATGCCGCTCGGGGCGCCCGCGTTGGTGAAGCTGGCCCACAGGCCGCGCCGCGACGTGGCGTGCTCGGCGGACATCAGCACCGCGCCGCCCCACTCGCCGCCGACCGCGACGCCCTGCAGCACGCGCAGGAGGACCAGCAGGATCGGCGCCCACACGCCGATGTGGTCGTAGGTGGGCAGCAGGCCGATGAGCGTGCTGGCCACGCCCATCAGCACCATGGTGACGACGAGCATGCGCTTGCGGCCGAGCCGGTCGCCGAAGTGCCCGAAGACGATCCCGCCGAGGGGGCGGGCCAGGTAGCCGGTGGTGAACGTGCCGAGGCTGGCGACGGTGCCGGCCAGCGGGTCGAGGCTGGAGAAGAAGACCTTGTTGAACACCAGCGCCGACGCCGTGGCGTACAGCAGGAAGTCGTAGTACTCGATCACGCTGCCCAGGTAGCTGGACAGCACCGCGCGGCGCAGTTGGACGGGTGAGGGGCGCGGCCGGTCGCCCGGCCGCCGGGCCGGCGTGTGCCCTGAGGTGGTGCCTGACATGGCGTGCCCTGTCTGCTCGGTGACCGCTGAGGTGGCTGTGGCCTGGGCCACATTGCCGACGAAGGTAAGCATAGATCTCACCGTCGTCAAGACTTTGCCCAACATTGACCCGGCTACCCTGACTCCCGTGCGCGACGACGATCTCTTCGAGGAAGGGCCCGCCGGGGGCGGCGAGGGCGAGCCCGCGCCCGACGGAACGCCCCGGCCGCAGACGCTGCTCCTGACGTTCTTCGGCGGGCACGTGCTCGGGCGCGACGTGCGCGTGGCCACCTCCAGCGTGCTGGACGTGCTGCGCCGCGTCGGCGTCTCCGAGCACGCGACCCGTTCCACGCTCAGCCGGATGGCGCGGCGCGGCCTGCTGCACCGCACCCGCCGGGGCCGCAACGTCTACGTGGGCCTGACCCCGCGGTCGCGGGAGATCCTGCGCGACGGCGAGCACCGGATCTGGCGGATCGGCGCGGTCAACGCCCACTGGGACGGCACCTGGACGCTGCTGGGCTTCTCCCTGCCCGAGTCGTGGCAGCGGCAGCGGCACGTGCTGCGGTCGCGGCTGCTGTGGGCGGGGTTCGGCGCCCTGCAGGGCGGTCTGTGGATCGCTCCATCCGCGGTCGACGTGCGCGCGCTGCTGGACGGGCTGGAGGCCGCCGAGCACGTCAAGGTGTTCCGGGCGCGGGCGCTGCCGCCGACGAACGTCGCCGAGCTGGTGCGCGACGCGTGGGACCTGACCGCCGTGGCCGCCCGCTACGACCGCTTCCTCGGCCGCTGGGACGGCTCGTCCCCGCCCGGCGTGGGAGACGACAGCCTGGCCCGGCAGTTGCTGCTGGAGACCGAATGGCTGCAGGTCATCCGGCAGGACCCGCGGCTGCCCCGGGAGCACCTGCCCGCAGGCTGGCCCGCCGAGCGCGCCCAGGGCGTCTTCCGCGCGCTGCACGCCGATCTCGACCCCGCCGCCCGCGCGATCGCGGCCGAGGTGCTCGACACGATCCCCGAGGAGGAGCCGCGGGCCGCCGCCGTCACACATTGAGCAATTCATTGACGGCCGTCGAGAGATATGCCTAACTTCTGGGCATGCCTCCCACCCCTCGGCCCGTCCGCAAGCCCGCCTCCCCGGCCCGCCGCGACACACTGCTGGCCGCCGTGCTGTCGGCGGCGGCCGTCGCCACGGCGGCGGCGCCCGTCGCGCACGCCGACGCGTCCGGCCCGCGCCGCCTCACCGGCACGCTGCCCAACGGCGCGACGTGGGTCGCCGACGTCCCGGCGAACTACAACGGCGTGCTGGTGCTCTACAGCCACGGCTACAACCCGCCCGGCAGTCCCAACCCGCCCACCGACCAGCCCGGCCCGGAGGCGGGCAAGGCGCTGCTCGACCGCGGTTACGCGCTGGCGGGCTCGTCCTACGCCACCGCCGGCTGGACGATGGCGACCGCGGCCGACGACCAGCTCGGCACGCTGGCGGCGGTGACCGAGCGGATCGGCAGGCCCAAGCGCACGATCGCCCTCGGCACGTCCATGGGCGGGCTCGTCACCGCCCAGCTCGCCGAACGCGGCGCGGGCCGCATCGACGGCGCGGTCGCCACCTGCGGGCTGGTCGCCGGCGGGATCGGCCTGCTGGACTCCCAGCTCGACGGCGCGCACGCCCTCGCCCGGCTGCTGCTGCCCGGCCAGGAGGTGAAGCTCACCGGTTACGGCGACGCCGCCGAGGCCGTGGGGGTCGCGGTCCGGTTGCGTGAGGCGATGGCCGCCGCGCAGCAGACCGCGCAAGGACGGGCCCGGATCGCGCTGGCCGCCGCGCTGTTCCACGCCCCCACCTGGTACGGCGACGACGCCCCGCCCGGCGCCCGCGACTGGACGGCGCAGGTCACCGCGCAGCAGCGCTGGATGGCGGACACCCTGCCGTTCATCCTCCCGGCCCGGTACGACATCGAGCGGCTCGCGGGCGGCAACCCGTCCACCAACGAGGGCGTCGACTACCGCGCGCTGCTGCGGCGTTCGGCCACCTCGCGGCAGGTGCGCGAGCTGTACCGGGCGGCGGGCGCCGACCTCGACGCCGACCTGGCGCGGCTGACCGCGACCGCCTCCACGACCGCCGACGCGCGGGCCCGCGCGTGGGTGCGGCGCACCTCCACGGTGTCGGGACGGCTCCGGATGCCGGTGCTCAGCGTGCACACCACCGCCGACGGCCTGGTGCCCGTCCAGTTCGAGGACGCCTACGCCGACCGGGTGCGGGCCGCGCGCAGCACCCCGCTGTTCCGCACGGCCTACGTCGCGCGCACGGGCCACTGCACGTTCACGGCGGCCGAGCTGGTGGCGTCCGTGCAGGCCATGAACGTGCGCCTGGACAGGGGACGCTGGGGCTCCGTCGCCACGGCGGAATGGCTGGACGCGGCCGCCGAGAGGACCGGCCTGGGCGCCGGCGACTATGTCCGCCACCGTCCCGGCGAGTTCCTCGGCGACGAAGGCCGCTGACCTCGCCGGCGCGCGGAACTCGCGCAGAACTCGCGCGGAACACCGCCGGCGCGCACAGGACCCCCGCCCGTGACCTCGGCAGGCGAGGCGCTTTAGGTTAGCCTTGCCTTATTTGATCGCAACGCGGACGGACGCGGAGGGGCTGTGTACGCGACTCGGACTGGGGTGGAGGTCGCCGCCGGGCGGTCCGCCGAGGAGGCGCTGGCCCCGCTGGCACGGCGGCTGCGCGCCGCCGTGGACAGCGGGATCACGCTGGGACTGTCGCCCGACCTGGGCGCTTCCGGGGACGGCTGGGCGACCGTGGCCGAACTGGCGACGCCGCCGTACGAACGGCTCGCCGTGCTCGTCGCGGACGCCCAGCGCCGCTGGGACGCGCCGCCGCACGTGGCGGCCGCCCTGTGGTGGAAGGGCGTGGCGTACTGGACGACGCTGCCGGTCGCGGTCGGCTGGGCGCTGAACCGGCGCGTCCCGCTGCTGACCGCCGGCACCACGCTGGTGCGGGCGTCCGAGCTGACGGTCACCGAGGTCGCCGCGCGGGACCTGCGCGCGGCGAGCGGCGACGACCTCGGCGAGGTCATCGGCGACACCCTCCTGCGGGGCCTGCACGCCCCGCTGATCGACGCGCTGCACGCGCTCACCCGGGTGGGGCGCCGCGGGCTGTGGGGGTCGGTGGCCGAGGCGCTGGCCGACCCGATCGTCTCGTACGGGCACGACCTGCTCGACGACCCGGCCGAGGCCGCGGACGCCCTGCTGCGCTCGATCGGCGCGCCGGTGGACGGGCTGATGGAGATCCCCGGGATGCGGCGGCGCACCTGCTGCCTGTGGGTGGCGCTGCCGGGCAAGGACGCCTGCCCCTCCTGCTGCGTGAAGAAGGAGTGCCGCGCCGGTGCGCGGGGGTGAGGTCCTGCGCGGCGCGCTCGTCGGGCAGTGGCGGTACGCGGTGCTCGGAGCGGTGCTGGCCGCCGGGCACCAGGCCGGCGAGGCGCTGGTGCCGGTCGTGATCGGCGTGGTGATCGACGAGGCGATCGCGCCGGGCGACGAGGGCGCGCTGCTCACCTGGATCGCCGTGCTCGCCGCCGTGTTCGCCGTCCTGTCCTACAGCTACCGGTTCAGCTTCCGGCACGCCGAGCGGGCGTCCGAGCGGGCCGCGCACGAACTGCGGCTGCGCGTCACCCGCCGGACGCTCGACCCGCGCGGCGGTGCGGAGACCGGGCGGCTGCCGGGCGAGCTGGTGAACATCGCGACCGGCGACGCCAAGCGGGTCGGGGCCGTGCACCTGTCGCTGACCGCCGGGATCGCGGCGCTGGCCGGGCTGGTGTTCGGCGGCGTGGCGCTGCTGCGCGTGTCGGTGCCGCTGGGGCTGCTCGTCCTGCTGGGCATCCCGCCGCTGCTCGGGCTGGCGCACCTGCTGGGCAAGCCGCTGGAACGCCGCAGCGCCGCCGAGCAGGAGCGCGCCGCGCACGCCTCCGGCGTGGCCGCCGACCTGATCGCCGGGCTGCGGGTGCTCAAGGGCATCGGCGCCGAACGCGCGGCGGTCGACCGCTACCGGCGCACCAGCCGCGACTCGCTGGCGGCGACGGTGCGGGCGGCGCGGGCGCAGGCGTGGCACGACGGCGGCATGCTCATGCTGACCGGCGTGTTCATCGCCGTCGTCGCGCTCGTCGGCGGGCGCCTGGCGGCGTCCGGGGACATCACCGTCGGGCAACTGGTGACGGCGGTCGGCCTGGCGCAGTTCCTGCTGACGCCGCTGTCGATCCTGTCGTGGGCCAACGGCGAGCTGGCGCAGGGCCGGGCCTCGGCCGCCCGCATCGCCTCGGTGCTGGGCGCCCCGCCCGCCGTGGCGGGCGGCGACGGCGTGCTCCCGCGGCCGGTGCGGGGCGCGGTGCGGCTGCGCGGCGTGTCCTGCGGCGACGGCGCGTTGCGCGGGCTGGACCTGGACGCCGCGCCCGGCGAGCTGCTCGGCGTCGTCACCACCGACCCGAAGGCCGCGACGTGGCTGCTGCGCCTGCTCGGCCGGTCCGCCGACCCCGACGGCGGCACGGTGGAGCTGGACGGCGTGCCGCTGGCGACGCTCGACGCGGCCGAGATCCGCCGCGCCGTCGTGGTCGCCGAGCACGACGCCGACCTGTTCGAGGGCGGCCTGCTCGACAACGTCACCGCCGCGGCCGGCGACGACGGGGCGGCGGAGAAGGCGATGGCCGCGGCGGCGGCCGACGAGGTCGCCGCGAACCTGCCGCACGGCACCGCGACGGTGCTGGCCGAGCGCGGGCGGTCGCTGTCGGGCGGGCAGCGGCAGCGGGTGGCGCTGGCCCGCGCGCTGGCCTCCGGCGCCCCGGTGCTGGTGCTGCACGACCCGACGACCGCCGTCGACGCGGTCACCGAGGCGCGGATCGCCGAGGGCCTGCGCGAGGCCCGCCAGGGACGCACCACGATCGTGGTCGCGACCAGCCCGGCGCTGCTGGCCGCCGCCGACCGGGTGGTGTTCCTGGACGGCGGCGCCGTGACCGCCGAGGGCTCCCACGCCGAACTCGTGCACCGGCGACCGGCCTACCGCGCGACCGTCCTGTACTGACCCCGAGCTGCTACTGACCCTGAGCTGCTACTGACCCTGACCTGCGAGGAGAGCCTTGCGATGACGGCCACAGACGAGCGCGCCGCCGGCGGGCCGGCGGGTGTCGAGCGCGACGGCGGCACCGGACGGGAGCTGCTGCCGACCGCGTCCGGGCCGCGCGTCCGTGCGGCGGTGCGGGAGCTGGCGCGCCCGCACCGCCGCACGCTCCTGGCCGGGTTCGCGGCGCTGGTCGCCGCGACCGCCGTCGGGCTGCTGACCGCGCCGGTGCTCGGCCACGTCATCGACCTGGTCGCCGACGGCCGTCCCGCGTCCGCGCTGACCGCCCCGGCCGTCTGGCTGGTAGTGATCGCGCTCGTGCAGGGGGTGACGACCGCCTACGGGCTCGGGCTGGTCGCCCGCGCCGGGGAGGGCATGCTGGCGACCCTGCGCGAGCGGTTCGTGGAGCGGGCGCTGGCGCTTCCGCTGGAACGGGTGGAGCGCGCCGGGTCCGGCGACCTGACCTCGCGGGTCACCAACGACGTGTCAGTGATCACCACGGTGGTGCGGGAGGCGGTGCCCGCGCTGGCCCGCTCACTGCTGACCATCGGGCTGACCCTGGTGGCCATGGCGATCCTGGACTGGCGCTTCCTGCTGGTGGCGCTGCTGGCCGTCCCCATCCAGGCCCACACGGTCCGCTGGTACGTGCGCCGGGCCGTCCCGCTGTACGCGGCGCAGCGCGTCGCGGTCGGGGCCCAGCAGCAGGAGCTGCTCGGCTCGGTGGGCGGCGCGGCCACGGTGCGGGCGTTCCGGCTGGAGGACGAGCACACCGAGCGCGTCGCGGCCCGGTCCCTGACGGCGGTCGACCTGATGCTGCGCGGGGCGCGCCTGGTCACCCGCTTCTACTCGCGGCTGAACCTGGCGGAGTTCGTCGGGTTGTCGGCGGTGCTGGTGACCGGGTTCCTGCTGGTGCGGGGCGACAGCGTGAGCATCGGCACGGCCAGTGCCGCGGCGCTGTACTTCCACAACCTGTTCTCCCCGATCAACGTCGCGCTCGGGCTTGTCGACGACGCGCAGAGCGCCACGGCGGGCCTGGCCCGGCTGGTGGGCGTCGCGGACGCCGCGCCGCCCTCCCCCGTCCCGGACGCCGCGGAGCACGCCGGTAGTTCCGGTAGTTCCGGCGGTTCGGACGGTTCGGTGCGGGTCAGCGGCGTCGGCTACTCCTACCGGCCCGGTCATCCGGTGCTGCACGACGTCGACCTCCACATCGCGGGTGGGGAGAAGGTGGCGCTGGTGGGGGCCAGCGGCGCGGGCAAGACGACGCTGGCCCGGCTGATCGCGGGCGTGCACCGCCCGGACCACGGCCGGATCGCCGTCGGCGCGGACGGTGACGGGTCCGGGCGGGACGTGGCGCTGGTGACGCAGGAGGTGCACGTGTTCGCCGGGACGCTCGCCGACGACCTGCGGCTGGTGCGGCCGGACGCGACCGGCGACGAGCTGCGCGACGCGCTCGCCCGGGTCGGCGCCCTGGAGTGGGCGCTGGCGCTGCCGCAGGGCCTGGACACGGTGGTGGGCGACAGCGGGCACCGGCTGACCGCCGCGCAGGCGCAGCAGCTCGCGCTGGCCCGCCTGGTGCTGGCCGATCCGCCCGTCGTGGTGCTGGACGAGGCGACAGCCGAGGCGGGCAGCGCGGGCGCGCGGGCACTGGAGGCGTCGGCGGCCGCCGCGGTCGAGGGACGCACCGCGCTCGTCGTCGCCCACCGCCTCACCCAGGCCGCCTCCGCCGACCGGATCGTGGTGCTGGACGACGGGCGCGTGGCGGAGACCGGCACGCACGGCGAGCTGGTGCGCGCCGGCGGCCGGTACGCCGAGCTGTGGCGCGCCTGGTCCGACGGCCGCGACGGCTGACCCGGCCGTCCGCCCCCGGACGGCCGCGCCGGAGGGCCGATCACCCCTCCATGGCCTCGACGAGGCTGCGGGGCCGCAGGTCGGTCCAGTTCTCCTCGACGTAGGCCAGGCAGGCGTCCCTGGAGTCCTCGCCGAAGACGACCGCCCAGCCGGCGGGCACGTCGGCGAACGACGGCCACAGCGAGTGCTGGCCCTCGTCGTTGACCAGGACGAGGTAGCGGCCCTCGGGGTCCTCGAACGGGTTGGTGCTCATCGGGTGTTCCTCCTCAGGATGTCGATCAGTTCGTCGGCCAGGGCCTGGACGGTGGCGCGGTCGAACAGCCCCGCGTCGTAGCGCAGCAGGCAGTCCACCGGGCCGGGGCCGTGCGGTTCGTAGAGGCCCAGCGTCAGCTCGGCGGTGAGCGCGCCGGTCGGGACGTGCTCGAACGCGGTCACCCGGTCGTCGGCGGGCACCTCGTGGTGCACCACCATCACCTGCGGCGCCGCCAGGCCGAGCGCGGCCGCCACGCGGGCGAACGGCACGTCCTGCCGGTCGAACGCGGCCAGGTCGGTGTCGCGCACGCGCGCCAGCAGTTCGGCGAACCCCGGGTCGCCGCCCGTGCCGGTGCGCAGGACGACGACGTTGGAGAAGCAGCCGACCAGCTCGGTCAGGGCGTCCTCGTCGCGGCCCGCGACCGGCGCGGCGATCGGCAGGTCCGTGCCCGCGCCGTGCCGGGTGAGCAGTGTGGCGAACGCGGCCTGGAACACCATGAACATGCTCGTCCGGGTGCGCGCGGCGAGCGCGTCGACCGCCTCGTGCAGGCCGGGGTCGAGTGTGAACTGCACGTAGTCGCCCCGGGGGCGGTGGCCGGCGGACGGCTGCCGGTCGTAGGGCAGCGGGACGCGTCGCGGCATGCCCTCCAGGGCCTCACGCCAGTACGCAAGCTGCCGCTCCTCCACCTGTCCGACGACCTGGTGGGCCCACAGCGTGTAGTCGGTGTAGCCGACGGGCAGGGGCGGCCAGGCCGGTTCGTCGCCGCGTCGCCGTGCCTCGTACGCGATGGTGAAGTCGCGGAACAGCGGCACGAGGGACCACTCGTCCACGCCGATGTGGTGCATCGTCAGCAGCAGCGCCCGCGCGCCCTCGGGGTCGGTCAGCAGGCGGGCGCGCAGCGGCGGCCGCCCGTCCAGGTCGGCCTTCTCGGCGGCCAGCGCCCGAAGGCTCGCGTCCAGGTCGGTGACCTGGTGCTCTTCGAGTTCCAGGGCGGCGCGCCGGTGGCCGTCCTCGGCGGCGACGGTGCGCAGCGGCTCGTGGCGCTCGGCGAGGTCGGCGAGCGCGGCGGCGACGGCCGCGTGGTCGAGCCCGTCCGGCGGCCGGAACGCGAACGCCATGTCGTACGCCGTGCCCGCGCCCTGCCGGTGGCGGGCGCGGTGCCACTCCTGCGGCGGGGCGAGCGGGACGCCCTCCGGACGTCGCGCGACGGGCGCCAGCGGCGGCCGCTCGCCCGCCCCGCCGCGGTCGCGGTCGAGGCGTTCGGCCAGGGCGGCGACCGTGGGCGCGTCGAACACGTCGCGCAGGGCGAGCCCCGCGTCCAGCGTCGTGCGGATCCGGCCGAGCAGCCGCATCGCCGACATGGAGTGGCCGCCCAGCTCGAAGAAGCTGTCGTGGACGCCGACCTCCGGCACGTCCAGGACCTCGGCGAACAGGGCGGCCAGCGTCCGCTGCAGCGCGGTCGCCGGCCGGGCCGTCCCGGTCAGCGCCGACCAGTCGGGGGCGGGCAGCGCGCGGCGGTCGAGCTTGCCGTTCGGCGTGAGCGGCAGCGGACCGTCCAGCGCCACCACGGCCGCCGGGACCATGTAGTCGGGCAGCAGCGTCGCGACGTGGGCGCGGATCTCGGCCGGGTCGAGGGCCGGCGCGCCGCTCTCCGGCACCGCGTAGCCGATCAGGCGGGTGTCCCGGTCGCCGCGGTCGGCG
This sequence comes from Actinomadura miaoliensis, assembly GCF_039536785.1. Taxonomy (NCBI): domain Bacteria; kingdom Bacillati; phylum Actinomycetota; class Actinomycetes; order Streptosporangiales; family Thermomonosporaceae; genus Actinomadura; species Actinomadura miaoliensis. The sequence goes on along the minus strand of NZ_BAAAZG010000017.1, from coordinate 70,524 downwards.
ACGACGGCGGCCTGCTGCACGTCCGGGTGGCGGGTCATGGCCGCGGCGATCTCACCGGGCTCGATGCGGTACCCGCGGATCTTCACCTGGTCGTCGGCGCGGCCGAGGAAGTCGAGGTTCCCGTCGCGGCGCCAGCGGGCGCGGTCGCCGGTGCGGTACATGCGGGTGCCGGGCGGCCCGAACGGGCACGCCACGAACCGTTCGGCGGTGAGGCCGGGGCGGCCCAGGTAGCCGCGGGCGAGCCCGCGTCCGGTGACGTACAGCTCGCCGGGCACCCCGGGCGGCACGGGACGCAGCCGCTCGTCCAGCACGAACACCTGCGTGTTGGGGTCGGGCGCGCCGATCGGCACCGCCCCGCCCGACCAGCCGGGCTCGGCCGGCCACAGCGTGGAGTTCACCGTGGCCTCGGTCAGCCCGTAGGCGGCCAGCAGCCGCAGGTGCCCGGCCCAGCGCGCGATCACGTCCGGCGGGACGGTCTCGGTGCCGACCAGCACGGTCGCGCCCTTGGGCGGGACGCATCCGGAGGGCAGGGCGGCGACCAGCGACGGCGGCAGGATGGCGTGGGTGATGCCCTGCTCGTTCATGAAGTCGGTCAGCTCGCGGCCCGGGACCCGGCTCTCCTCCGGGACGAGCACCAGCCGCCCCCCGTGGCACAGCGCCATCGTCAGCTCGAAGATCGTCACGTCGAAGCCGATGGAGGCGAACTGCAGCACGCGGCTGTCGCGCGTCAGCCCCATGCGGTCGACGGCGGTGGCCACGAGGCTGCCGATGCCCTCGTGCGGGACGACGACGCCCTTGGGCCGTCCCGTCGACCCGGACGTGTAGATCACGTACGCGGCCTGGTCGAGCGCCACCCACGGGAAGGCGCCCCCGCCCGGTTCCGTCTCGGCGAGTTCGGCCGCGACCTCGGGATCGTCCAGCACCACCAGCCGCACGCCGTCGACGTCCGGCACCTTGCCCGCGACCTGCTCGGTCACCACGACGGCCGTGGCGCGTGCGTCGCCCAGCATGTAGGCGAGGCGGTCGGCCGGGTGCGCCAGGTCGAGCGGCAGGAACGCCGCGCCCAGCTTGTTGACGCCCAGCATCACCGCGACCATCTCCACCGAGCGCGGCACCGCCACCCCGACGACGCTCTCGGCCCGCACCCCGTACAGGGCCAGCAGCCGGGCCATGCGGTCGGACAGCGCGTCGAGTTCCGCGTAGGTGACGGTGCGGGCGCCGTCCACGACGGCGACGGCGCCGGGGCGCTCGGCCGCACGCGCCTGGAACATCTCGGTGATGGTCTGCTCCGGCACCACCCGGTCGGTGCGGTTGAAGGCGGTGAGGACGCGTTCGCGTTCGTCGCCGGTCAGCACGTCGATGTCGGCGACGCGCACCCGCGGGTCGGCGGCCACGGCCGAGAGGAGACGGGTGAGCCGCTCCCCCAGCGTCGCGACGGTCGACCGGTCGAACAGGTCGGAGCGGTACTCCAGCACGCACGCCAGGCCGCCGGTCCGCGCGTCCTCGGCGAAGCTGAACACCAGGTCGAACTTGGCGGTGCGGGCCTCGACCGGCTCGGGCCGCGCCGCCAGGCCGGCCAGGGCGAAATCGGCGGACGAGCGGTTGCGGTAGCCGACCATGACCTGGAACAGCGGGTTGCGGTCGGGCGAGCGGACCGGGTTCAGCTCCTCCACCACGGCCTCGAACGGCACGTCCTGGTGGGAGAACGCGGCCAGGTCCGTCTCCCGGACGCGGGCGAGCAGTTCGGCGAACGTCGGGTCGCCGGACACGTCGGTGCGCAGCACCAGCGTGTTGACGAAGAAGCCGACCAGGTCGTCCAGGGCCCCGTCGGCGCGTCCGGAGACCGGCGCGCCGAGCGGCAGGTCGTCCCCGGCGCCGAGGCGGTGCAGCAGCGCGGCGACCGCCGCGTGGCACACCATGAACATGCTGGCGCCGCCGCGCTGGGCGACACGGCGCAGGGCCGCGGTGTCGTCCGGGTCCAGCTGTACGGTCAGCTCGCCGCCGGACATGCTCGGCCGCGCCGGATGCGGACGGTCGGTGGGCAGTTCCAGGCGTTCGGGCGCCCCGTTCAGCGTCTCGCGCCAGTAGGCGAGCTGACGCGCGGCCAGGCTGCCGGGATCGGAACGGTCGCCGAGCAGGGTCCGCTGCCACAGCGTGTAGTCGACGTACTGGACGGGCAGCGGCTCCCACGCGGGTGCGCGTCCGGCGGTGCGGGCGGCGTAGGCGGTGGACAGGTCGCGCAGGAACGGCCCGTCGGACCATTCGTCGGTGGTGATGTGGTGCAGCAGCAACGCCACGACGTGCTCGTCTTCCGCCAGCCGTATGACGGTGGCGCGGAGCGGCAGTTCGGACGACAGGTCGAAGCGGCGCCCCAGGACGTCGGCCAGCACCGCGTCGAGCCCCGCCTCGCCGGCCGTCACGACATCGAACTCGGGGCGGGCGTCCTCGGCGGGCACGATCCGCTGGTAGGGGCGGCCCTCGCGCTCGGCGACGAGCGTGCGCAGCGCCTCGTGCCGCGCCATCACGTCGGTCAGGGCGGCGCGGAACGCGTCCACGTCGAGCGCGCCGCGCAGCCGGACCACCAGCGGGAAGTTGTACGCGGCCGAGGGCGCGAGCTGCTCGATCATCCAGAGCCGGCGCTGCGCGAACGACAGCGGCGGCTCGGCGGGCCGTTCGGCGGCCGGGACGAGCGCGGGCCGGCCGTCGCCGGAGGCGGACGCGGCGGCGCGTCCGGCCAGGTCGGCGACGGTGGGCGCCTCGAACAGGTCGCGGATGGCCAGCTCCGCGCCGAGCGCGGCGCGGGCGCGGCCGATCAGCCTCGTGGCCAGCAGCGAGTGGCCGCCCAGGTCGAAGAAGTCGTCGTCGATCCCGACGCGCTCCACGTCGAGCAGCTCCGCGAACAGCCCGCACAGGACCTCCTCGGCGGGCGTGCGCGGCGGGCGGCTCTCGGCGGCGGCGGTGACGGCCGGGGCGGGCAGCGCGCGCACGTCCAGCTTGCCGTTGACGGTCAGCGGCAGCCGCTCCACCGGCATCAGCGCCGCCGGGACCATGTAGTCCGGCAGCCGCGTCCTGAGGTGGGAGCGCAGCGCGGCCGTGAACGCGTCGGCGTCCCGGACCGGCCACGTCTCGGGCACCAGGTAGCCGACCAGGCGCCTGACGCCGCCCGGTCCGGAGGCGTCGGCGACGACGGCGGCGTGCGCGACCGCCGGATGCTCCTCCAGCGCGGCGCCGATCTCGGCGGGCTCCACCCGGTAGCCGCGGATCTTCACCTGGTCGTCGGTGCGGCCGAGGAAGTCCAGGAGGCCGTCGGGACGGCGGCGGACGAGGTCGCCGGTGCGGTACATGCGGTCGCCGGGCGCGCCGAACGGGTCGGCGACGAACCGTTCGGCGGTCAGGCCGGGACGGCGGTGGTAGCCGCGGGCCAGGCCGACGCCCGCGATGTACAGCTCGCCGGGCGCCCCGTCCGGCACGGGGCGCAGCGCCGCGTCCAGCACGTACGCGCGGGTGTTCCAGATGGGCCGGCCCACGGTCGGGGTGTCGCTGTCGAGGGTGCCGCCGCCGAGCGTGTTGATCGTGTACTCGGTGGGGCCGTACAGGTTGTAGCCGAACGTGCCATCGGTGTCGCGCAGCCGGGCCCAGACGGTCTCGGTGACCGCCTCGCCGCCCAGCAGCACCAGCGCGGGACGGTGCCGTCCGGCGTCCGGGTCGTGGTCGAGCAGGCCCTCCTCGATCAGGTGGTGCGCGTAGGTCGGGGTGACGTTGACGACGTCGATGCGGTGCCGGTCGCAGTACGCGACGAGCGCCTCGGCGTCACGGCGCAGTTCCTCGTCGCAGACGTGCACCTCGTGGCCCTCGACCAGCCACAGCAGCTCCTCCCACGACATGTCGAACGCGAACGAGACCGTGTGCGCGATCCGCATCCGGCGCCCGCCGGCCGAGGCGATCGCCGGGGCGAAGATGGCCTCCCGGTGGTTGAGCTGCATGTTGGTCAGGCCCCGGTAGGGCGTGACGACGCCCTTGGGACGGCCGGTGGAACCCGAGGTGTAGATGACGTAGGCCGGGTGCTCCAGGCGGCCGGGGCGGGTGCGTTCGAAGCCGGGCCGTTCGGCGTCGGTGATGTCGTCGCCGGGCAGGGCCGCCAGCGCGCCGGCGACCGCCGGGTCGTCCAGCGCGATGCGGTGCGGCTCGCCGGGCAGCACGGACGCCGCGACGGCGGTCGTGGTGACGACGCAGACCGGCTCGGCGTCGGCGAGCATGTGCGCCAGCCGCTCGGCCGGGTGGTCCAGTTCCAGCGGCAGGTACGCGGCGCCGGTGCGCAGCACCGCGAACAGCGCCGCCACCATGTCGGCCGAGCGCGGCAGCGCCAGCGCCACCACCCGTTCGGGCGCGGCGCCGTGCGCCAGCAGCAGCCGGGCCAGGCGGTTCACGCGGGCGTCCAGCTCGGCGTAGGTGAGGGTCTCCTCCTTGGCGACGAGCGCCACCGCGCCGGGGGTGCGGGCGGCCTGCGCCGCGAGCATCTCGGAGACGGTCTCGTCGGGCAGCGGGCGGCGGGTGGCGTCCCATTCGGCGGCGAGCGCCCGCCGCTCCCGGGGCTCCAGCGGATCCAGCGCGCCCACGCGCGGCGGCCGCTCCCCGTCCAGCCCGTCGACGAGGCGTTCCATGACGGTGGTGAAACGCCGCAGCAGGGACTCGGCGAACGCGCGGTCGATCACGTCGGGGCGGTGGTCCAGCTTCATCCGCACCTGTGCGCCGGGCGTCACGATGAACGTGATCGGGTAGTGGGTGGCGTCCAGTCCCTCGGCCTCCACGATGCCGTGCCGGCGCCGCAGGTCGGCCATGTCGTCCTCGTCGCCGAGGTTCTGCAGCACGTAGAGGGTGTCGAACAGGCGGGCGTGCCCGGACGCCTGCTGGATGTCGCCCAGGCCGAGGTAGTCGTGCGGCATGAGCGCCACCCGTTCGCCCTGGACGCGGCGCAGCAGGTCCGGGACGGTCTCGCGCGGGTCCAGGGCGACGCGCACGGGCACCGTGTTGAGGAACATCCCGATGACGGACTCCACCCGGGGGACGTCCCCCGGCCGTCCGGCCACGGCGGTGCCGAACACCACGTCGTCGCGGCCGGTGGCGTTCGACAGCACCAGCGCCCACGCGGCACTGAACACGGTGTTGAGCGTTAGGCCGTGGCGGCGCACCGCCTTGTACAGCCGTTCGGTCAGCGGCCTGGACAGTTCGGCGCGGCAGCGGTCCGGGATGACCGGTTCCAGGGCGCGGTCGACGGGGCCGACGAGGGTCGGCTCGTCCAGGCCCGCCAGCGCGTCCCGCCACGCGGCGGCGGCCCGGCCGGTGTCCTGCCCGTCCAGCCAGGCCAGGTAGTCGCGGTAGGAGCCGGGCGGGGACAGGTGGGAGCCGTCGCCGTGACGCTCGTACAGGGCGATGAGCTGCTCGAAGAACAGCCAGGCCGACCACCCGTCCCACAGGATCAGGTGGTGGGTGAGCACGAGCCGGTCGGTGTCGTCGCCGAGCCGGATCAGCAGCATCCGGAACAGCGGCGGCCGGGCCAGGTCGAAGCGCCGTCTGCGGTCGGCCGCCAGGACGCTCTCGACGGCCTCGCGGCGCCGCTCGGGGTCCAGCGCGGACAGGTCGAACTCCTCCAGCGCGGGCTCGGGGCCGGCGCCGATGAACTGCACCGGTTGCCGGAGCCCGTCGCCGGTGAACCCGGCGCGCAGCGCGTCGTGCCGGGCCAGCATCGCCGCGCACGCGGCGCGCAGCCGGCCGGCGTCCACGCGGTAGGGGAAGTCGAAGGCGACCTGGGCGGTGTAGACGTCCAGCGCGCCGGTGTCGTAGCTGGAGTGGAAGAACAGTCCCTCCTGCAGCGGCGACAGCGGCCAGACCTCTTCCACGGGGACCGGGCTGATCCGCGCGAGGCGGTCCCGTTCCTCGTCGGTCAGCGAGATCAGCGGCGCGGTCGTCGCGTGGCCGGGCGCGCCCGCGACCTCGCCCGCGGCGGCGGCCAGGGCGGCCGGGGTGCGGTGCTCGAACACCTCCTGCGGGCCGATCGCCAGCCCGGCCCGGTTCGCCCGCCCGGACACCATGATCGACAGGATGCTGTCGCCGCCCAGCGTGAAGAAGTCGTCGTCCACGCCGACCCGCTCGGTCTCCAGCACCTCGGCGAAGATCTCGCACAGCAGCCGCTCGCGTTCGGTGCGCGGCTCCCGCACCGCCGCGCGTCCGGCGGCGGGCGCGGGAGCGGGCAGGGCCTGACGGTCGACCTTGCCGCCGGGGGTCAGCGGAAGCTCGTCGAGCACGACGACGTCGGACGGGACCATCGCGTCCGGCAGCGTCCGCGCCAGCGAACCGCGCAGGCGCGCGGCGTCCAGGCGGGCGCCCGGCGCGGGGACGACGTAGGCGACCAGCCGGGAGCCGCCCGGCCCGTCGTGCCGGTCGACCACCGCGGCGCGCAGCACACCCGGCCGCGCGGCGATCCGCGCCTCGACCTCCCCCGGCTCGATCCGGTTGCCGCGGATCTTGACCTGCCGGTCGGCGCGGCCCGCGTACGTCAGGTACTCGGTGCCGTCGTCGCGCCGGTGGCGGCGTACCAGGTCGCCGGTGCGGTACATGCGCCGTCCGGGCGGGCCGAACGGGTCGGCGACGAACCGCTCGGCCGACAGGCCGGGGCGCCCGTGGTAGCCGTGGGCGAGCTGGACGCCGCCGACGTACAGCTCACCGGGCACGCCGGTGGGCACCGGGCGCAGGCTCGCGTCCAGGACGTACAGGCGCGTGCCCGCCACCGGACGCCCGATCGGCACCGCCGTGCCGTCCTGCGCGCCGTCGTACTCCCAGTGGCTGACCTGGATCGTCGTCTCGGTCGGCCCGTACACGTTGTGGATCGGCACGCCGGTCAGCTCGCGCCAGCGGCCGGCGAACGCGCCGGTCAGGGCCTCGCCGCCGCTCAGCACGCGGCGCATGCCCCGGACCGCCGCCAGGTCCCCCGTGTCCAGGGCGGACTGCAGGAACGCGGCGAGCATCGACGGCACCATCGCCATCGTGGTGACGCCGTGCTCGCGGATGAGACTCAGCAGGTGCGCGGGGTCGCGGTGGCCGCCCGGCCGGCGGACCGGCACGATCGCGGCTCCCGTGCACAGCGGCCAGAACAGCTCCAGCAGCGAGGCGTCGAAGCTCGCCGACAGGTGGTGCAGCACCCGGTCGTCCACGCCGAGGCGGAACCGCTCCCGCAGCCACGTGAGCTGGCCGACGACGGCGCGATGCGGAACGAGCACGCCCTTGGGACGGCCCGTCGACCCCGAGGTGTAGATGAGGTAGGCGGGGTGCTCCGGCCCGGCCGCAGACTGAACGGGGCCGGAATCGTCGGCGGTGTCCGGCTCGTCGAGCAGGACGTGGGACACGCCGTCGACGCTCGGCAGCCGCCCGGCCGCCTCGCGTGTGGTGAGGACGGTGCGCGTGCCCGAGTCGGTGAGCATGTACGCCAGGCGTTCGCCGGGCAGGTCCACGTCGAGGGGAAGGTAGGCGGCGCCCGCCTTCAACACGCCGAGCAGGGCCACGACCAGGTCCGCCGAGCGGGGGACGGCGACCGCCACGATGTCGGCCGGGCGCGTCCCGGCGGCCCGCAGCCGCCGCGCGACGACCCCTGCCCGGCGGTTCAGCTCCTGGTAGGTCAACGGCGCGTCCCCTGCGACGGCCGTGGCGTCCGGGGTCCTGGCGGCCTGCGCCTCGATCGCCGCGTGAAGGGTGGGCGCGGGCGCGTCCAGGGGTTCCGCGGTGAGCGCGGCGGGGGCGTGCTCGTCCACCGTCGGCGGCTCGATCCGGGCGACGGGCCGGGCGGGGTCGGCGGCCACGGCCTGGAGCAGCGCCGTCAGCCGTTCGGCGAGGCGTCCGGCGGTGGCGGCGTCGAGCACGGCGGTGTCGTGGTCGACGCGCAGCGCCAGCCTGCGGCCGGGCACCACGACGAGCGCGAGCGGGTACTGCTCGACGTTGGTGAAGTCGACGTCGGTGATCGCGACGGTGCCCGAGGGGTCGCGCAGGTCGTGTTCCTCGGGATAGTTCTCCAGGACGACCAGGGTGTCGAACAGCTCCCCGGTCCCGGCGATCCGCTGGATCCTGGCCAGCCCGAGGTGCTGGTGGTCGAGCAGCGCCGACTGCTCGTCCTGGAAGCGGGTCAGCGCCTCGGCGGCCGGCTCCCCGGGACGCCACCGCATCCGCACCGGCAGCGTGTTGACGAACATGCCGACCATCGACTCGATGCCGGCAACGTCCGCGCCGCGTCCGGACACCGCCGTGCCGAACACCACGTCGGCGCGGCCGGTCATCCGGCCGAGCAGCAGCCCCCACGCGCCCTGCACGAGGGTGCCGAGCGTGAGCCCGTGCCGCCGGGCGCACGCGGCCAGGGCGGTGGTGGCCTGCTCGGACAGCTCGACGCGGACGTCGACCCTGCGCCGGCTCGGGTCGGGGTCGGCGTCCGCCGCGTCCCGGGGGGCCGGCAGGGCGGCGGCCAGGCGGGTCGGCCCGTCCAGATCGTCGAGCGCCGTCCGCCAGGCCGCGAGCGCCGCCTCGCGGTCGCGCCCCGCCAGCCAGGCGAGGTAGTCGCGGTACGGGGTGACGGGTGCGGGTTCGTCCGTCGCGCCGTAGAAGTGGAGCAGCTCGCGGAGCATGATCTGCACCGACCAGCCGTCCGCCACGATGTGGTGGAACATCAGCACCAGCGAGTGGTGCTCCGGACCGTGCCGCAGGAGCGTGCAGCGCAGCAGCGGCGGGCGTTCGAGGTCGAACCCGCGGGTCTGCTCCTCCGCCGCCACGGCGGCGGCCCGCGCGGCGCGTTCGTCGGCGTCCAGGCCGCTCAGGTCGATCTCACGCCACGGCAGGGCGGCGGGCTCGCGGGGGACGAACTGCACCATCCGGCCGTCGCCGAGCCTGGCGAATCCGGCGCGGAGCGGGGCGTGGCGGTCGAGCACGGCCTGCGCCGCCCGGCGCAGCGCCGTCGCGTCCAGGGGTCCGCGAAGCTCGATGACGTGCTGGACCACGTAGACGTTGCCGGACGAGCCGTCGACGAGCGCGTGGAAGAAGAACCCCTCCTGCAGCGGGGTGAGCGGGAGCACCTCGCCGATCTCCCCGGCGAGGCGGGTGAGCCGGTCGGCGTCCTCCGGGCCGAGGCCGACCAGCGGTTCGGCGCCGGTCTCGGGCTTGGCCGCCGGTTCGCCCGCCGGTTCGCCGGCCGAGGCGGCCGCCGCGAGCGCGGCGACGGTGCGGTGCCGGAAGACGTCCCCGGCCGACAGGCCCAGCCCCGCCGCGCGGGCGCGGATGAGCACCTGGATCGCCAGGATGCTGTCGCCGCCCAGCTCGATGAAGTCGTCGTCGACACCGACGTCGCCGACGCCGAGAACCTCGGCGTAGATGCCGCGCAGCAGCTCCTCGCGCGCGTCGCCGGTCTCGCGGGCGGCGGCACGGCGGGACGAGGCGAGAGCGGTGTAGTCGGGGGCGGGCAGGGCCTCGCGGTCGAGCTTGCCGCTGGGCAGGACCGGCAGCGCGCCGAGCGGGACGAACGCCGCGGGCACCATGTGGCCGGGCAGCTTCTCGCGCAGGTAGGAGCGCAGCGTGTGCATGAGCGCGCCCACGTCGCGGAAGCCCGACGGCGTGTTGGCGTACGCCGTGGGCGCGGCGAGGTCGCCGCCGGGCCGGTAGATCTCGCCGGGATCCACTCCGGCGCCGGAGAACACCACGTCGATGGCGCCGTCGGCCCGGCCGCTCGCCCATGTGGCGTCCACCGTGTAGCCGAGTTCCTCGCCGAGGGCCCACAACGTCTCCGGGTCGATCCCTTCGGACGTCGGCTCGCCGGGCCACAGCGCCCGCAGCGCGTTCAGGTCCTCGGTCAGGCGGGCGTTGGGGACGTCGCGGAGCCGCAGCAGCGGCGGCCGGTCGGCCAGCCGTTCGCGCAGGGCGGCCAGGTCGGGGACGTCCGCGCCCCAGCGCAGGTTCAGGGCGGTCGGCGGCTGCCCGTGTTGGGAGCGGGTGGCCAGGACGACGTCGTAGCGGTAGCGGCTCAGCTCGTTGTGGTGCCGGGCGCGCTTGATCCGCACGTCCACGCGGCGCACGCCGTCGACCGTGCGTGCCAGCGCGGCGAAGAAGTCGGGGTCGAGCAGCAGCTCGCCTTCCCAGCGCACCGCCTGCTCGACCGCCGCGCGCAGGTCCGGCACGGCGGACGGCTCGACGTCCCCGCCGTGGCGGCCCACCTCCACGGCGGCGCGCAGGCACCGCAGCGACCGCAGGTCGCGCACGTCGCCGACGAACACGCTGCCGCCGGGAGCCAGCAGCTCCACCGCCGACCGCAGCACCTGGACGAGGTAGTCGGCGCTGGGGAAGTACTGCACCACCGAGTTGACGACGATCGTGTCGAAGTGGCCGCGGGGCAGGCCGGCGACGTCGTGGGCGGGCTGGGCGCGCAGTTCCACCCGCCCGGCCAGTTCGGGGACGGCGTCCACCCGGCGGCGCAGGCTTTCGACGGCCTCCTCCGAAAGGTCGGTGCCCCAGTACGACTCGCAGTGCGGCGCGACGCCCGACAGGATCAGGCCGCTGCCGACGCCGATCTCCAGGACCCGGCGCGGGCGCAGGGACATGACGCGTTCGACGGTGGCGTCCCGCCACTCCCGCATCTCCTCCAGCGGGATCGGCCCGCCGTCGTAGGTGCTGTTCCACCCGGTGAAGCTCTCGGCGAGGCCGCCGTCCCCGGACCCGACGGCGGTGTAGAGCAGCTCGTGCAGCCGCTTCCACTCGTCGAGCTGGTCGCGTTCGCGGCGCTCGTCGCGGCGCGCACGCGGACCGGCGGCGGGGACGACGTAGGCGACCAGGCGCCGGTCGCCCGGCCGGTCCTCGCGCACGGTGACCGCCGTCTGCGCGACCGACGGGTGCCCGCCGAGCACGGCCTCGATCTCGCCGGGCTCGACGCGGAAGCCGCGGATCTTCACCTGGTCGTCGGCGCGTCCGACGAACTCCAGCCGGCCGTCCTCGGGGCGCTGCCGCACCAGGTCCCCGGTGCGGTAGAGGCGTTCGCCGGGCGCGCCGAAGGGGTCGGCGACGAAGCGTTCGGCGGTCAGGCCGGGACGGCCGAGGTAGCCGCGGGCCAGGCCGGAGCCGCCCAGGTACAGCTCCCCCGTCACGCCCGGGGGGACGGGGCGCAGCGCGTCGTCCAGCACGTGGGCGCGGGTGCCGGGGTCGGCGTACCCGATCGGCACCGTCGAGCCGGGCGCGGGGTCGTCGGGGCACTCGCCGAGCGTGGAGTTGACGGTGGCCTCGGTCGGGCCGTAGGCGTTGAACATCCGCCGCCCCGGCGACCAGCGCGCCACCAGTTCCGCCGGCACCCGTTCGGTGCCGGCCAGCAGCGTGGAGTCGAGCGGGAGGGTGCAGTCCTCCGGCATCGTCGCCAGCAGCGCCGGAGGCAGGATCATGAAGTTGACGCCGTGCGCGTGGGCGTACTCCGACAGCTCCGGGCCGGGCACGCGGCGCTCCGACGGGACGATCACCAGCCGTCCGCCCGACAGCAGCCCCAGGCACAGGTCCCAGAACGCGACGTCGAAGCTGGGCGAGGCGAACTGCAGGACGCGGCTGTGCGGGCCGACGCCGAACCGTTCGGTCTGGGTGGCGACGAGCTTGGCGACCCCCGAGTGCGTCACCACCACGCCCTTGGGACGGCCCGTGGACCCGGAGGTGTAGATGACGTACGCGGCATTCCGCACGTCGAGCGCGACGTCGGGATCGGTGTCCGGGTGGGAGTCGAGCTCGGCGGCGGTGGCGGGGTCGTCCAGCAGCAGCCGCGTCGTGCGCGCGGCGTCCGGGACGGCCCGCGCCAGCGCGCCGGTGGTGACCAGGCAGACGGGCCCCGCGTCGTCCAGCATGAACGCCAGGCGTTCGGCGGGGTAGTCGGGGTCGAGCGGCAGGTAGGCGCCGCCCGCCTTGAGCACCGCCAGCTCGGCGATGATCATCTCCGGCGAGCGCGGCAGCGCCAGCGCCACGACCCGCTCGGGGCCGACGCCGCGTTCGGCCAGTGCGTGCGCCAGCCGGTTCGCCCGGGCGTTCACCTCGGCGTAGGTGAGTTCCACGTCCTCGAAGACCAGCGCCACCGCGTCCGGGTCCAGCCGGACCCGTTCGGAGAACATCTCCGGCAGCGTCGCCGACGGCACCGAGCACTCGTTTTCCCGATTCACAAGCACACCTCCGACACGGCCCACTTCGCCTGCTCACCGCTGTGACCGGGCCGGCACCTCGCCCCGGTCGGCCCGTGCTCCGGGTGTCAGCGCGTGTTGTTCAGCAACGGCACCATCTGGTCGATGGCGTACGGAATGCTCAGCACGGTGTTGAAGGAGACCGCCGCGCCGGTCGGGTTGTAGGGGACGAACACCGCGCGGTTCTCCTTGGCGACCTTCAGCCCGGTGTAGACCTTGTCGGCCTGGACGGTCTTCCGGGCGTCGGGCACCGAGGTGAGGAAGATCAGCCGGTCGGTGTCGAGCAGGTCGGCCCGCTCGGACCCGATCACGGCCGCCTGCTCCTTGCCGGCCGCCTCGGCGACGGCGTCGGGGACGGTCAGGCCGAGGCCCTTCATGAACTCCACCTTGGCGTCGCCCGGCCCGAACACCGCGTACTGGCCGGGCTTGAACGGGTCGGCGACGGCGAACGTCTTGCCGACCAGTTGCGGGTTCTGCTCGCGGGCTCTGGCGAACCGCTGGTCGACGGCGGCGATCAGCTCCTTGGCCTGCGCCTCCTTGCCGAGGGCGCGCCCGGTGACCAGGGTCGCCTCCTTCCACGGCATGGCGTAGTCGTCGTACCGGGCCGACTGCGCGACGGTCGGCGCGATCTTGGAGAGCTGGTCGTACTGCTCCTTCGTGATGCCGGTGTAGAGGGCGAGGATCAGGTCGGGCCGCAGCGCCGCGATCTTCTCCATCTTCAGGTCCTCGCGCTGCCCGACGACGGTCGGCGCGGTGCCGCCCCACCTGCCGGCGCTCCAGGGGTACTTGTCGACGCTGAGGCCGAGGCCGGTGAACTCGACGACGCCGAGGGGCTTGACGCCCAGCGCCAGCACCGCGTCCTGGTCGGTCCAGCCGACGGTCACCACACGCTTCGGCGAGGCGGGCACCTCGGTGGTGCCGTACTTGTGCTGGATGCGGACGGGGGCGCCCTGACCGGCGGCGGCCGCGCCGTCGCCGTCGGAGCCGTCGTCGCCGCCGCAGGCGGCCAGCCCGAGCGTCATCAGCAGTACGGCCGCCAGCGCCAGTGCGATCCTCCTGGCGGACGACGGACCCGCGGACCAGGGCGGTGTGGGGGACAGCGATGTGGGGGACATCGACTCCCTTTCGGAATCGGTTGAGCGCGATTTGCCGGGCATGACGGAATCGCGGGAGAAGCTCGGCGTCGGCGCGATACTAAGGTAAGGCTTACCTAATCACAAGACCTTCGAAGCCTGTAAGGTATGGCTCACCTAAGTTCAGACGTGGCCCTACCCCGGACAGGTTGTGATCGCGTGACGGTTGATGACCGGGCCGGACGGTCCGCGCTGGTGGCGGCGGCGCTCGGGCTGCTCGGCCTGCTGTGCCTGCTGTCTATCGCGGTGGGCAGCCGGCAGATCCCTCTCGACGAGGTGGTGCGGGCGCTCACCGGGCCGCGCGACACCGAGGTCGGCACCATCGTGTGGGACGTGCGGGTGCCGCGCACCCTGCTCGGCGTGCTGGCCGGTGCCGCGCTGGGCCTCGGCGGGGCGGTGATGCAGGCCCTGACCCGCAACCCTTTGGCCGATCCGGGGCTGCTCGGCGTCAGCGCGGGCGCCGCGTTCGCCCTGATGCTGGCGGTCGGGGTGGCGGGCATGACGTCGCTGTACGGGTACGTGTGGTTCGCGTTCGCGGGGGCGGTCGTCGCCAGCGTCGTGGTGTACGTGCTGGGCGGGCTCGGCCGGGGCGGGCAGACACCGGTGAAGCTGGCGCTGGCCGGGATCGCCGTCACGTTCCTGCTGGAGTCGGTCACCCGCGGCGTGTCGCTGGTCGACCCGCAGGTGCTCAACCGGTACCGGTTCTGGTCGGCCGGGTCGCTGGCCGGGCAGAACACCGCGCTGGTCACCCAGGTGCTGCCGTTCCTGGCGGTCGGCGCGGTGCTGGCGCTGAGCCTGGCGCCCGCGCTGAACAACCTCGCGCTCGGCGACGACGTGGCCGCCTCGCTGGGACGACGGCTGCGGCTGGTCCGCGCGCAGGGCGCGGTCGCGGTGACGCTGCTGACCGGCGCCGCCGTCGCGGTCGCGGGCCCGATCGTGTTCGTCGGGCTGGTCGTCCCGCACGCGGTGCGCGCCGTCAGCGGGCCGGACCACCGCTGGCTGCTGCCGCTGACCGCGCTCGTCGCGCCCTGCCTGCTGCTGGCCGCCGACATCGCCGGACGGGTCGTGGCCCGTCCCCAGGAGGTCGACGTCGGCGTGCTCGCCGCGTTCCTCGGCGCGCCGTTCTTCATCGCGCTGGTCCGCCGTCGCCGCCTCGCCGAACTGTGAGCCCGGACATGAGCCTGATCGAAGTGACCCGGCTGGCGGGGCGCACCGCCGTGCGGGTGGCACGGCCGCCGGTGTCGGGGGTCGTGCGGCCCCGCCTGCTGGCGACGTGCGCGGCGCTGGCCGCCGCGGCGTTCCTCGTGCTGTGCCTGGGGCTGGGCTCGGGCGACTATCCGCTCGGCCCGCACGAGGTCGTGCCGGCGCTGTTCGGGGCGGGCGACGGCGGCACCGTCCTCGTCGTCCGGGAGCTGCGGCTGCCGCGGGCGCTGGTCGGCCTGCTGGCGGGCGCCGCGTTCGGCATGTCCGGGGCGATCCTGCAGACCCTCACCCGCAACCCGCTGGCCGGCCCCGACGTGATCGGCATCACCCAGGGCGCGGGCACCGCCGTGGTCGGCGGCATCGTGCTCGGCCTCGGTTCCGGCCTCGGCACCCAGACGCTGGGGCTGGCCGGGGCGCTGCTGACCGCCCTGCTCATCTACGTGCTCGCCTGGAACCGCGGCACGACCGGCTTCCGCATCGTGCTCGTCGGCATCGGGGTGAACTGGATGTGCGCCAGCGCCACCCAGTACCTGATCGTCAAGGCCAGGGAGTTCGAGGCGCAACAGGCGGTGGGCTGGCTGGTCGGCGACCTCAACGGCAGGAGCTGGGACAGCGTGCGCCCGCTCGCGTTCGCGCTGGCCGTGCTGGTGCCGGTCGCGCTGCTGCTCGGCCGGTGGCTGCGCGCCCTGCAGCTCGGCGACCAGGTGGCGGGCGGGCTCGGCGTCCCGGTGCAGCGGGCGCGGCTGGCGCTGCTGTGCGTGGCCGTCGGGCTGGTCGCGTTCGCCACCGCCGCGGCCGGGCCGGTGGCGTTCGTGGCGCTGGCCGCGCCGCAGATCGCGCTGCGGCTGGCGGGCACGCCGCGGCCGCCGCTGACCGCCGCCGCGCTCACCGGGGCGCTGATCGTCCTCGGCTGCGACCTGGTCGCCCAGCGAATGTTCGCCGACCTCGAACTGCCCGTCGGCGTCGTCACCGGCGTGTTCGGCGCGCCGTTCCTGCTCTGGCTGCTCGCCCGGGCCAACCGCATCGGCTCTGGAGGCTGAACCGTGACATCCACGTCCATCCGCACCCCCGGTTCCGTCGACGTCGCCGCCGGAGCCGAGCCGGACCTGCGCGCGAGCGGGCTCCGGCTGGCCTACGACGACCGCGTGGTGGTCGACAGCCTGGACATGGTCGTCCCGCCGGGGCGGATCACCGTCATCATGGGCGCCAACGCGTGCGGGAAGTCGACGCTGCTGCGCGCGCTGGCCCGGCTGCTGACGCCGCGCGGCGGGGCCGTGCACCTGGACGGCCGCGCCATCCACACCATGCCGACGCGGCAGGTCGCGCGGCGGCTCGGCATCCTGCCGCAGTCGCCGGTCGCGCCGGAGGGGCTGACGGTCCTGGACCTGGTCGGCCAGGGCCGCGCCCCGCACCAGACCTGGTGGCGTCAGTGGTCGTCCGCCGACGAGGACGCGGTGACCGCGGCGCTGCGCGCGACCGGGATGCTGGAGCACGCGGCGCGGCCGGTGGACGAGCTGTCGGGCGGGCAGCGGCAGCGCGCGTGGATCGCCATGGCGGTGGCGCAGGGCACCCCCATCCTGCTGCTGGACGAGCCGACCACCTACCTGGACCTGGCCCACCAGGTGGACGTGCTCGACCTGGTGGTCGACCTGAACCGGCGCGAGCGGCGCACGGTGGTGATGGTGCTGCACGACCTGAACCAGGCGTGCCGGTACGCCGACCACGTCGTCGTGATGAAGGCGGGCGCGATCGTCGCCGAGGGGCCGCCCGCCGAGGTGGTCGACGCCGAGCTGGTCGAGGACGTGTTCGGGCTGCGCTGCCAGGTCACCACCGACCCGGTCAGCGGAACGCCCCTGGTCATCCCGATGGGCCGCCACCACGGCGCGCCCGCACCCGCGACGGACGATCCCCGGGACGGAAACGGAAACGGGGACGGGGACGGGGCGCGGGCCGTGTCCGGCCACGGCCGCACGGCGTCCTGACCGTTGCCGGCCGCGCGCCCCGCCCGTGCACGGCGGCGGTCAGTTGCGCATGGCGTAGGAGTCGCGGTGGAAGCCGCTGAGCCGCTCCCCCACCGAGTCGGCGATCTCCCCGGCCCGGACGGCGGTGTTGGACAGCAGCGTCGAGCCGATGCCGTGCGTGTGCTCGGTGGCGCCCTGCAGGTACAGGCCGCAGCGCATCGCGGGCGTGGTGGCGATGCGGTAGTCGCGTTCCACGCGCAGGCCGCCCTCGGGGCGCCGCACGCAGTACTCGCCCGCCTCGCCGAGCAGCGTCAGCGGGTCGCAGGGCCGGTATCCGGTCGCGTAGACCAGCGCGTCGGCCTCCAGGACGGTGCGTTCGCCGGTCGGCAGGAACTCGACCGTGGCGCGCACCGCCGCGGCGTCGCACTCGACGTCGGTCACGCGGGAGGCGTTCATGATGCGCAGCCGCTCCCTGCCCTGCACCTTCTCCTGGTAGTGCCGCCGGTACAGCTCGTCGATGAGCTCCAGGTCGACGACGGAGTAGTTGGTGGAGCGGTGGTAGCCCATCAGCGTCCGCTTCACCTCCTCGGGGGCGGTGAAGAAGTGGTCGACGGCCTCGGGGTCGAAGACGCGGTTGGCGAACGAGCTGTCGTCGGCGGGCGTGTAGCCGTACTTGGCGAACACCGCGCACACCTCGGCACCGGTGAACGTGCGGTGCAGGTAGTCGGTGACCTCGGCGCCGCTCTGCCCGGCGCCGACCACCAGCAGGCGGCGCGGGTCGCGCAGGCCGGGCGCGCGGTCGAGCAGCTCCTCGCTGTGCCAGATGCGCTCGCCGGCGACCGCGCCGGCGGGCAGCACCGGCTCCAGACCGGCGGCGACGACCAGGTTGCGGGCACGCCGCGTGGTCAGCTCGTCGGAGCGGCCGCCCTGCCGCACCAGCACGTCCAGGTACTCCACGACGCCGTCGACGGCGACCGGGGTGACGGCGACGACCTCCGAGCCGTACTCGACCTGGCCGGCGAAGGCCGCCGCGGCCCATTCCAGGTAGTCGTGGAACTCCGCGCGCGAGGGGAACATCGTCTTGTGGTTGATGAAGTCGGCCAGCCGGCCGCGCTCGCGCAGATAGCTGAGGAACCCGAAGCCGCTGGCCGGGTTGCGCATGGTGACCAGGTCCTTCAGGAAGGACACCTGCATGGTCGTGCCCTCGATGAGCATGCCGCGATGCCAGCCGAACGCCGGTTGCTTCTCCAGGAACACCGCGTCGACCGCCTGACCGGTGCGCTCGTGCCGCTCGCGCAGCGCGATCGCCAGGGCCAGGTTGGACGGGCCGAAGCCGATGCCGACGAGATCGTGGACGTGCGCGTCCGAGGGGGGCATGGAAGGGCGCCTTTCCAGGATCCGACAGATGGATTAGGCGGGCGGATTAGGTTAGCCTCACCTAATTGAGGCGAGCCTAACCTTCCCTGATCCTCGGCACAAGGAGGCCACATGCGGGTCGTGATGTTCGGCTACCAGACCTGGGGGCACCGCACGCTCCAGGCGCTGCTGGAGTCCGAGCACGACGTCGTCCTCGTCGTCACCCACCCCAAGAGCGACCACGCCTACGAGAAGATCTGGGACGACTCCGTCGCCGACCTGGCCGCCGAGCACGGCGTCCCGGTCCTGCTGCGCAACCGGCCCGACGACGAGGAGCTCATGACCCGGCTCAAGGAGGCCGACCCCGACCTCATCGTCGCCAACAACTGGCGCACCTGGATCCCGCCGCGGATCTTCACCCTGCCCCGGTACGGCACCCTCAACGTCCACGACTCGCTGCTGCCCGCCTACGCGGGCTTCTCCCCCATCATCTGGGCGCTCATCAACGGCGAGAAGGAGGTGGGGGTCACCGCGCACATGATGAACGAGGAGCTGGACGCCGGCGACATCGTGGTGCAGCGCGCCGTCCCCGTCGGCCCCGCCGACACCGCCACCGACCTGTTCCACCGCACCGTCGACCTGATCGGCCCCATCGTCGCCGAGTCGCTCGACTTCATCGCCTCCGGGCGCACCGACTTCACCCCGCAGGACCGCTCGAAGGCCAGCTTCTTCCACAAGCGCTCCATCGAGGACAGCCGCATCGACTGGACCTGGCCCGCCGAGGACATCGAACGCCTCGTCCGCGCGCAGTCCGACCCGTACCCCAACGCGTTCACCTACTACAAGGGCGAACGCGTGCGCGTGCTGAAGGCGTCGGTGTCCAAGGGCGTCTACGGCGGCACCCCCGGACGGGTGTTCATCCGCGAGGGCGACGGCGTGGTCATCGTCGCGGGGGCGGAGGCGCGGCGCGGCCGCAGCCACGGCCTGGTCGTCGAGCGCGTCCGCACCGACGACGGCACCGACCTGCCCGCCACCGAGTACTTCCGCACCATGGGCGGCTACCTCACCGGCCGGCCGTGACCGGCGTCATCGAGGCGCTGCGCGACGAGACGGGCGCCATGGCCGAACTGCTGGCCGAACTCGTCCGCATTCCCAGCGTCGGCGGGTCGGCCGCCGAGGTCGAGATCCAGGAGCGCCTGGCCGGATGGATGCGCGACGAGGGTCTGGAGGTCGACCACTGGCCGATCGACGTGGACGCGGTCACCGCCGAGGACGCCTTCCCCGGCGCCGAGGTGCCGCGCACGCGGGCGTCCGGGCTGGTCGGCCGCCTGCCCGGCACCGGCGGCGGACGCTCGCTGATGCTGAACGCCCACGTCGACGTCGTCCCGCCCGGCGACCCCGGCGCCTGGACCGAGGACCCGTTCGGCGGCCGCGTCGCCGGAGGCCTGCTGTACGGGCGCGGCGCGTGCGACATGAAGGGCGGTCTGGTCGCCGCGCTGTTCGCGGTGCGGGCGCTGCGCCGCGCGCGGCCGCGCGGTGACGTGCTGGTCGCGTGCGTGGCCGGCGAGGAGGACGGCGGGCTCGGCTCCTACGCCCTGCTGCGCCGCGGCTGGCGCGCCGACGCGTGCGTCATCCCCGAGCCGACCGGGCTGGACGTCGTGCCCGCCAACGCCGGCGCGCTGACGTTCCGGCTGCGCGTGCGGGGCCGCGCCGCGCACGCCGCCCGCCGCGGCACCGGGGTCAGCGCGGTGGAGCGGTTCTGGCCCGTCTTCGCCGCGCTGCGCGACCTGGAACGGCGCCGCAACGCCGACGTCGATCCGCTGATGCGGCGCTGGGACCTGCCCTACGCCATCGAGATCGGGACGGTGCGGGCGGGCGACTGGCCGTCGACCGTGCCCGGCGACCTGGTGGCCGAGGGCCGGATGGGCGTCGCCCTCGGCGAGTCCGAGCGGGCGGCGCGGCACGCGCTGGAGGAGGCGGTCGCGGACGCCTGCGCCGCCGACGACTGGCTGGCGCGGCACCCGGTGCTGGTCGAGTGGTGGGGCGGCCGGTTCGCCTCCGCGCGCCTGCCCGCCGACGACGGCGGGCTGCTGGAACGGCTGGGCGCCGCGCACACCCGCGTGACGGGCGACGCCCCGGGAGTGTGGGGCGCCCCGTACGGCAGCGACCTGCGGCTGATCATCGGGCTCGGCGGCATCCCGGCCGTGCAGTACGGGCCTGGTGACGTGGCCCGCATGCACGGCCCGGACGAATGCGTGTCCCTGGACGAGGTCGCCGTCGCCGCGCAGACGCTGGCGGCCTTCGCGCTCGACCACTGCGGAACGGGCGGGTAGCCGCGCCGCGTCAGGTCCCCGCCTCGCGGATCCATGTCGTCATGCCGGACGGGAGGCCGGTGACGGTGGCGCGGCCGTCACCGTCCACCCTGGCCGACAGCACGGCCCGGCCCACGCGGATGTTGCCGGCCGACAGTTCGCCGAACCCGGGCACCGGCGCCAGCGCGACCCGCCCGGACGGGACGTCGACGTCCAGGCCGAGCAGCGCCGTGACCAGCGCCGGTGAGACGGCGGCGGCCCACGCCTGCGGGCTGCACGCCGTCGGGTACGGCACCGGCGGCGTGCCGGAGTCCTGCCCGCCGAACAGCTCGGGCAGCCGGTGGCCGAACGCGGCGGCGGCGCCGATCAGGCCGCGCGCCAGCCGCGCCGCGACCGCGGGGTGGCCGGCGCGGACCAGGCCGAGGATCGCGATGACGGTGTCGTGCGGCCACACCGACCCCAGGTGGTACGACAGCGGGTCGAATCCGGCGGCGTCCGGGGTCAGCGTCCGCAGGCCCCAGCCGGAGTCCAGCTCGGGCAGCCGCGCGGCGACCTTCGCCTCCTCGGCGGCGGTGAGCAGGCCGGTGCCGAGCAGGTGGCCGAGGTTGGACGCCACGCCGTCGACCGGGCGGCCGTCGCCGTCCAGCGCGATCGCCGGGTAGCCGCCCGCGCCGTCGTCCACCCAGAACCGGGCGCGGAACCGTTCGGCCAGGTCGGCGGCCCAGCGGCGCCAGCGGTCCGCGCCGGGTCGGCCGAAGGCGTCCAGCAGGTCGGCGCCGAGCACGGCCGCCTGGTAGGAGTACGCCTGCACCTCCGACAGCGCGACCGGCGGCCGGGCCAGCCGCCCGTCGGCGTGCTGGACGCCGTCGGCGGAGTCCTTCCAGCCCTGGTTGGACAGCCGGTCGGCCGACCCCACGTAGGAGACGAACTCGCCGTCGAACGTGCCGAGCCATTCCAGCGCGCGTTCCACCGCGGGCAGCAGGGCGGCGACCTCGTCGTCGGGCATGCCCCAGCGGCGTGCCTCGGCGAGCGTGACGACGAACAGGGGCGTCGCGTCGACCGAGCCGTAGTAGATCGGCGGCAGCCAGGTGGTGGCGTCGCCGGGACGCAGCTCGTGCGGGATCTTGCCGGGCGCCTCCTCGGTGACGGGGTCGCGGCGCACGCCCTGGTGGCGGGCCAGCGCGCGCAGCGTCCCGGCGGCCAGCTCGTAGCCGAGCGGAAGCGCCAGGCGCGCCGTCCACAGCGCGTCGCGGCCGAAGAGGGTCAGGTACCAGGGGCTTCCGGCGGCGCAGTAGACGTCGCCGTCGTAGGACAGCAGCAGCGCGCCCAGGTCGGCGACTCCCTGGGCGACGAGGCGGTCGAGCCGCTCGTCGCCCGACCGGACGGTCAGCGGCGCGTCCGCCCACGGCGCCGGGCCGGGCGGCGGAGCCGGGCGGAAACCGGGCACGTCCGGGGGCGTGGCGCGGACGGTGATGGTGGTGGTGAACGACTCTCCCGGCGCCAGCGACACGTCGGCGTGCGTGCGGCCTTCCAGGCGGACCCGGTGGCCGTCCGGTCCGGTCCATTCGGTGCCGTCCTCCAGCGGCGTCTCCGGCAGGCCGGGGTCGTCGCCGGACCGCACGGCGCTGATGGA
>NZ_BAAAZG010000017.1:0-48659 GCF_039536785.1 Actinomadura miaoliensis | reverse complement strand
TCGCGGCGGCCGGGCCGTCCCCGGTGTTGCGCAGGACGATCCGTTCCGTGCCGCCGTCGGGGACGACGACACGGACCCGCTCGACGGCCAGCGCCCCGGCGGACGCGGTGAACCGGGCGCCGTTCGCGCCGTGCGGCCTCGCCTCGGCCGGCTCGGGCTCGCGTCCGTCGACGGTCACCACGAGACGCGACAGCACGCGCCGCTCGGCGACGTACAGGCCGTCGACGCCGCCGGCGACCTGGCCGCTCGGCGGCGACAGCCAGATCGCGGGCGCCGCCACGCAGGTGATGTGCTCATGGACGGCGGGCTGGGCGGACTGAGGCAAGGGGAACTCCCGTCGGCTAGCGGAGGGTGATCACGAGGGTGGACGTGCCGCGCCGCGCCCCGGCGTCCACGACGACCTCGTCGCCGCGCGCGGTGCGGCGCACGGTCGGGGCGACGGGACGGCCGTCGAGGGTCACGGACGCGACCTCGGCTCCGGACGGCAGCACGTGGCCGAGCCGCAGGGCGACCCCGTCGAGCCGCGCCGCGTTCACCACGGTGCGCAGCGTCCCGCCGCGGGACTCGGCGGTGACGTCGACCGAGCCGGAGCCGAGGCGGA
Organism: Actinomadura miaoliensis; assembly: GCF_039536785.1. NCBI lineage: Bacteria > Bacillati > Actinomycetota > Actinomycetes > Streptosporangiales > Thermomonosporaceae > Actinomadura > Actinomadura miaoliensis. The sequence goes on along the minus strand of NZ_BAAAZG010000017.1, from coordinate 48,058 downwards.
TGGACCGCCCCGACACCCGGGACTGGCCCGGCGGGATCTGCGGGACGACCTCCAGCCGCGCCCGCCCCATGTCGGGGTCGACGCCGAGCTGCTGCCGCACGACCGGCCACAGCGTCCCGTACGCGCCCCACGCCTGCAGCACCATGGAACGGTCGGTGAGCTTGCGGTCGATGTTGGCCGGGCTGAAGTCGGGGCTGGCCGCGATCTCCGGCATGGCGCCCGGCATCTCCCACAGGTTCGGGTCGAGCTGGATGCGGGCGTTGGCGGCGGTGTAGCGGCGCTGCTGGGCGAGCCGTCCGTAGTTGCCCTCGGCGACGGCCATGATGCCGTTGCCGAGCGAGTAGACGACGCGTTCGCTCTGCACGGCCGAGACCGCGCTGTCGCAGGACGGCCCCTTGTTGCCGCCCTCCGCCGAGGTCGGGCCCGTGCCGGTGTGGTAGAGGCCGTTGTCGCCGGTGTAGCAGGGCTCCTCGCGCTTGGCCAGGGCGGTGTGCGCGCGTTCGTCCTCGGCGAGCGGCCGGGTGACCTGGCCGGGGCGGACGAGCTGGGCGTCCATGGGCGTCACGCCGATCCAGTGCCGCTGGAACAGCCTGGTGTTGTCGTCGGCGGGGTCGTCGGGGTCGTCGACGGAGTCGGCGTACTGGCGGGTGTCGCCGCCCTTCCACCAGGTCCGGTCGAACGCCTTCTCCATGCGGGCGGCGCGCTCGTCGGCCCAGCGCGCGGTCGCGGTGTCGTTCTTGGCGCGGGCCATGTCGGCCAGGTCGCGCAGCCCGCGGATGGTGTAGACGGTGTTGTCGAGCTTCTCGACGCCCATGCCGGTGCGCTCGACGTTGCCGAGGCCTTCCGGCCAGCCGTCGCCGTCCTCGTCCAGCTTCCCGGTGACGTACCGCATGTTGCGGACGGAGAAGTCGTACAGGTCGTCCAGGAAGCGGCGGTCTCCCGTCCACCGCCAGACCAGGGCCACGGCGCTGGGGAACTTGGCGGTCTCGTCGGTGTTGCCCGCGTCGTCGTCGGCGCCGAAGTACACCGACCCGTCGGAGATCACTTCGTGCACGACCTTGCCGCTGCGGTCGTTGGCGATCTCGCTGGTGTCGCGCAGCGCGCGCAGGTGCGCCTTGATGTCGGTGAACTGCCCGGCGGCGACGGACGCGAACGCGGTGTACTCGCCGTCGGTGCCGAACAGCCACGGGTAGTCGGGCCATCCGGCGCCCAGCCAGCGGGCCACCGGGACCCCGCCCTTGGGCGCCGGGTACTGCCTGCCCTCGCGGGTGACGCGGACGCGCAGGTCGCGGGCCTCCTGCGCGGAGTCGGCCAGGTTCTGCTTGCTCCACTCGACGCTGCGCTGCAGCAGCCGGTCACCGGGCAGGTCGACGACGGTGTTGGCGGCGACGGCGCGGCGGGCGGCCTTCTTGCGGGCCAGCAGACCGGCGGGGTCGCGCAACGCCGACCGCAACGCCGCGCGGGCCTCGCCGTCGCCGCGGTCGGATCCGGCGATCGCCACCCACACGGTGACGTCGCGTCCGGCGGGGACCCGCACGTCGTAGGTCAGCCGTCCGCCGGTGCCCTTGCCGAACTCCGAGTCGTCGCACCGGTCCGGCGTGGTGCCGGTGGCGGGGCAGACGACGGGCGGTTCCTGCGGGCCGCGATGCCCGGACCCGAGCCGGTGCGAGGCGGGGCGGCGGTCGGCGGCGACGAGCGCGGCGAAGTCGTGTTCGGACGCGTTGGGCACCTGCGGTCTTCCGCGTTCGCGGAAGACGAGGGCGCCGTCCTCGTAGGCGCCGGTGTCCGGCAGGTTGTGGGCGCTCTGGTTCGGGGTGGTGCCGCCCCACGGGTAGGCGGTCATCAGCTCGGAGTGGGCGTCGACGTCGAGCCGTACGGTGCGCTTCTCGTCGGCGCGGAACGTCAGGCCGATCAGGCCGGCGCGCAGCCCGTCGGGCACCACGTCGGTGCGTTCGACGCGCACCCCGCCGGACGCGGCGTAACGGGTGCGGGTGTAGCCGTACCCGGCGGTGTGGCTCTCCGCGCGCGTCTGCTTGCCGAGCCACGCGCCGTCCACGCCGAACCACACGCCGTCGAGCAGCTTCAGCGGCGGCGTCCAGAACCCGCCCATCTCCCCGGTGACGTGCCATCCGGACGCCGGGTAGAGCCCGTCGGCGGTGGACATGGCGTAGAACCGGTCGCCGACGACGACGGAACGCCGGTCCGCCAGCCTGGTCGTCGTGGTCAGTTCCTCCTCGGGCGCCCGTTCCCGTGCCTGGGCGGGCGGCACGGCGACCGTCCCGGCGGCCAGGACGGCGGTGGCCGCGAGGGCGATGCCGCGTCTCGTGTCGCGTCTCAAGGTTCGTGTCTCCCCTCGGTTGACCCCCGATGTGCGGAACCGGACCGGCCGGCCGGACCGGTGGACGGGGCGCGGGGCCCGGGGCGGGCGAGCCCCGCGCCGGACGGGTGTCAGGACGTGGCGAGCCAGACGGCGGTGTCGGCGGGCAGCCGGCCGCCGTCCAGGTCGCCGCTGACGAGCAGGACCTCGGCGCCGGCGGGCAGCTCGTACGGCTCGCCGGACACGTTCACCACGCAGGTGAAGCCGGGATCGCGGGAGAAGCTGAGAACGCCGTCGGGCGTCTCGTTCCACCGCATCGTGCCGTCGCCCAGCGCCGGGTTCTCGCGCCGCAGCCGCAGCGCCGACCGGTACAGCTCCAGCATCGAGGCGGGGTCGCCGGTCTGCCGTTCGACGGAGAGGGTCTTCCACAGCTCCGGCTGCGGCAGCCACGGTTCGGCGTCCTCCGTGGCGCTGAAGCCGTACGGCGGCGCGTCACCCGACCACGGGATGGGGACGCGGCAGCCGTCGCGGCCCCGGTTGGCGTGGCCGGACCGCTCCCACACCGGGTCCTGGAGACGGTCCTCGGGGATGTCCTCCACCTCGGGCAGCCCCAGTTCCTCGCCCTGGTAGACGTACGCACCGCCGGGCAACGCCAGCATGAGCAGCGCCGCCGCCCTCGCGCGCCTGGTGCCGTGCTCCAGGTCGAGGGGTTCGCTCACGTCGTGACGCGGCCCCCGGCCCTCGGTGTGCGGCCTGCCGTACCGGGTGACGTGCCGCACCACGTCGTGGTTGGACAGCACCCAGGTGGCGGGGGCGCCGACGCCGGTCAGCGCGCCGAGGGTCGTGTCGACGACGTCGCGCAGCCGCGCCGCGTCCCACGGGGCCCGCAGGAAGTCGAAGTTGAACGCGGTGTGCAGCTCGTCGGGACGCAGGTAGCGGGCCAGGCGCTGCGGGTTCGCCACCCACGCCTCCGCCACGAAGACGCGCTGCCCGGGGTAGCCGTCGGAGACGCGGCGCCACGCCCGGTAGATCTCGTGGACGCCGTCGCGGTCCCAGTGCGGGTGGTCGACACGGTCGGTGGGTTCCAGGACGTCCTCGCCGTCGCCGCCCAGGTCGGGCAGGCCGGGCGCCTTGATCAGGCCGTGCGCGACGTCGATGCGGAACCCGTCCACGCCCATGTCCAGCCAGAACCCGAGCACGCGCTCGAAGTCGGCGCGCACCTCGGGGTTCTCCCAGTTCAGGTCGGGCTGCTCGGGCGCGAACAGGTGCAGGTACCACTGGCCGTCCGGCACGCGCGTCCAGGCGGGGCCGCCGAAGGTGCTGCGCCAGTCGTTGGGCGGCAGCTCCCCGTCGTCGCCGCGCCCGTCGCGGAAGACGTACCGGTCGCGGGCCGGGTCGCCCGGAGCGGCCGCCAGCGCCGCCCGGAACCAGGCGTGCCGGTCGGAGGAGTGGTTGGGCACCACGTCGACGATCACCCGGATGCCGTGGCCGTGCGCCTCGCGGATCAGCTCCTCGGCGTCGCCGAGGGTGCCGAACAGCGGGTCGATGTCGGTGTAGTCGGCCACGTCGTAGCCCGCGTCCACCATCGGCGAGGTGTACCACGGCGTGATCCAGATCGCGTCGACGCCCAGGTCCCGCAGGTACGGCAGCCGCGAGCGGATGCCCGCGATGTCGCCGACGCCGTCGCCGTTCCCGTCGGCGAAGCTGCGGATGTAGACCTGGTAGATGACCGCACTGCGCCACCAGGGCGCCTTGTCCGTGTGCTGCACGACGTCCTTTCGGTTGGGGGGAGCGACCCGGCCGCCCGGCGGCGTCACTTGACGCCCCCGGCGGTCAGGCCCGCGATGATGCGCCGCTGGAAGATCAGCACCACGATCACCAGCGGCACGGTGACGATCACCCCGGCCGCCATCTGGGTGCCGAACGGCTGGTCGAACCCGTACGCCCCGGTGAACTTGGAGATCGCCACGGTGGCGGTCTGCATCTCCTTCTTGTTCACCATGGACAGGGCGATGATGAACTCGTTCCACGCCGCGATGAACGTGATGATCGCCGTGGTGAACACCCCCGGCGCGGCCAGCGGGATGATGACGCGCCGGAACGCCTGGCCGCGGGTGCAGCCGTCCACCATCGCGGCCTGCTCCAGCTCGAACGGCAGCTGCCGGAAGAACGTCGTCAGGTTCCAGACCGCCAGCGGCAGCGCGAACGACAGGCTCGGCAGGACCATCGCCTGGTAGGTGTTGATCCAGCCGATGTCGGTGAACAGTTTCAGCAGCGGGACGATCAGCGAGATGCCCGGGAACATCGAGGTGGTGATGACCAGGCCCAGCACCAGGTTCTTCCCGCGGAAGGCCAGCCGGGCCAGGGCGTAGGAGGCGAACGTGCCGACCACCAGGGTCAGCACCGTGGTCGTGCCCGCCACGACCAGGCTGTTGGCCAGCGCGCGCTGGAACCCCACGTCCGGCTCGAACACCGCGCGGAAGTTCTCCATCGACCACGGCGACGGCAGCGGCGCGTTGTCGAACTGGTCCTGCGGGCGCCGGAACGCCGACACGATCATCCAGTAGAACGGCGCCAGGCAGTACACCACCACGGCCGCCACCCCGGCGAACCGCAGCGTGTTCGCCGCCGGGAAACGACGCCGCGCGGGCGCCCCGGCCGACGGTGCGCTCATGAGGTCACCCCCTGTCCCCCGCTGGCCTCCGGGGCGCCTTTCAGGCGCCGCCTTCCCTCCTCGCTCCTTCGTCGCTCGTCAGTCCAGCCGACGCCGCGCCCCTCCGGCTCGCTCATGAGGTCACTCCCTTGCGGAACGGCAGGCGCGGGCGGGCGCGGCGGGCGTTCGCGGCGCGCCCCTGGCGCATCTCGCCGATCACGTCGGCGCCCAGCAGCTTGACGAACGCGTAGGCGACGACCGCGACGTAGAGGAACAGGATGGTGGAGTAGGCCGCAGCGGCGCCGTAGCGCAGGTTCGACGCCTCGTCGTAGGCCAGCATCGACAACGTCTGCACCGACTCCTTCTGCGCGCCGATCAGCACGAACGGCAGGTCGAACATGCGCAGCACGTCCAGCAGCCGGAACAGCACGGCGACCAGCAGCACCGGCTTGACCAGCGGCAGGGTGATCCGCCAGAACTGGTGCCAGGCGCCCGCGCCGTCCACCCGCGCGGCCTCGTGCACGTCGCGCGGGATCATCTGCAGCCCGGCCAGCACCAGCAGCCCGACGAACGGGGCGGTCTTCCAGGTGTCGGCGATGATCACGGCGAACTTGGCCTGGACGCCCTCGGTGGTCCACAGCACCTGGCGGCCGATCATCGCGTTGGCGACGCCGTCGGCCTGGAACACCCAGCGCCACAGCAGCGCCGACACGGCGGTCGGGATCGCCCACGGCACCAGGACGCTGGCCCGCACCAGCGCCCGGCCGCGGAAGGCCCAGTGCATGATGAGCGCCATGCAGACCCCGAGGACGGTCTCGACGGCGACGGTGGTGACGGTGAAGAACGAGGTGTTCCACAGCGCGCCCCAGAACACCGAGGAGCTCGGGCCGGAGAAGATGTCGAGGTAGTTCGACAGGCCGACGAACTGGTCGCCCTGCACGACGAACCCGTCGGCGTCCAGGCCCTGCCCGCGCCGGTACAGCGACTCGCGCAGCGCCGCCAGGATCGGGTAGCCGACGACCAGCGCGAGCACGATGAACGTCGGGGACAGCAGGATCGCGGCCAGGCGGCCGGAACGTTGCGGGTCGCCCCTGCGCCCGGCGGCCCTGGCGCCGGTCCGGCCGGAGGGCGGCTGCTCGGGTGCGGCGATGATGGTGGTCATGGAAGCCTCCCTGGATCCCCGCCGGGACGCGGGCGTCCCGGCGGGGAGTCGCCGCTACTGCTGGGTCAGCTTTCCGAGCTGGGCCTGCATGTCGGCCAGCGCCTGGTCGGAGGACTTGGCGCCGGTGAGGGCGGCGTAGGCGTTCTCCTGGATCGCCTTGGTGACGTCGCCGTAGCGCACCGCCTCGGGCCGGGGCTTGGCCTTGAGCAGGGACTCCTTCAGCACGCCGAGGTAGGGGTACTTGTTCTTCAGCTCGGCGTCCTCGTAGAGGGCGGCGAGGGTGGGCGCCTCGGAGCTGGCGAGCATGTTGGCGCGCTCCTGCTCGGCGCTGGTGAGGTACTTGATGAAGTCGAGGGCGGTCGCCTTGTTCTTGGCGAACGCGGAGATGGCCAGGTTGTGGCCGCCGAGCGTGGGCGCGCCGGGGCCGTTCGGCCCGGGCAGCGGCGCCACGTCGAACTTGTCCTTGACGTCGGACTTGGTGGACAGGGCGTACTGGTAGGGCCACTGGCGCAGGAACACCAGGCCGCCCTTCTCGAAGGCGCGGCGCGCCTCCTCCTCCTTGTAGGTGATGGCCTGCTTGGGGATGAACCCGCTCTTGAAGCCCTGCACCAGGAACTCCAGGCCCTGCTTGGCCTGCGGGGTGTTGACGTTGGGCTTGCCCTGGTCGTCGACGACGGCGCCGCCGGCGCTGTGCACGGCCTCGGAGAAGTTGACGGTCAGGCCCTCGTACTTCTCGAACTGGCCGCCGTAGCAGGAGACGCCGTCCTTGGCGACCTTGTCGCAGATCTGCTTCATCTCGTCCCAGGTCTTGGGCGGCCCGGACGCGCCGGCCTTCTTCACCAGGTCGGTGCGGTAGTAGAGCAGCCCGGCGTCGGTCTTCCACGGCGCGGCGTACAGGCGGCCCCGGTACTGGCCGGTGCGGACGGTCGGCGGCAGGAACTGCGACAGGTTGAACTGGTCCTGGGGCAGCGGCGCGATCCAGCGGTTGGCCGCGAACTCGGCGGTCCACACCACGTCGAGGTTGAGCACGGTGTAGGCGTCGGACTTGGCCTGGGCGTTCTGCACCATCTGCTGGCGCTGGGCGTCGGCCTCCTCGGGCAGCTCGACCAGCCGCACCTGCTCGTTGGGGTGCTGGGCGTTCCAGGCGTCGACCTGCTTCTGGACGTTGCCGGAGGTGTCCTTGCCCTGGACCAGCGTGATCGGGCCGCGTCCGGTCAGCTCGCCGGACGCCGCGTCCGAGCCGGAGCCGGAGTCGCCGCCGCCGCAGGCCGCCGTCAGCGCCGCCACGGTTCCCGCCGCGATCACGCAGCGGAGGGTCTTCCTCAGAGGGGTTGCCACGATCGTTCCCTTCTCTCGGGGGTTCTGCGCGTCAGTCGCCCCCGTCGCCCCGCCGCGTCCCGCCGGGTTCCGGGACGCGCGGCACGGGCTAGCGGGGGTTTTGGCCGGGCCGCTCCCGGGCCACCAGTTCCGGACGCAACATCACCCCCTCCGGCGGGCCGCCGGGTGCGCGGAACTGCCGGACCAGCAGGTCGACGACGTGGTACGCCACCTGGTCGAGCGGCTGGCGCACGCTCGACAGCGGCGGGGTCATCAGCGCCGCCGACGGGGAGTCGTCGTAGCCGACGACCTCCACGCGGGGGCGCCCGGCGGAGTCGGCGCCGACCGCCTGGCGGGCCGCGACGGCGAAGGTGTCGCTGCCGCAGGCGAACGCCGTGGGCGGGTCCGGCTGCCGCACCAGCCGCCGCGCCACCGCCGCGACCTCGGCGGGGTCCTCGGCGCTGGCGCCCGACAGCCCCTCGGTGGCCAGGCCGTGCCGGCGCATGGCCGCCCGCCATCCGGCGCGCCGTTCGTCACCGACCCGCGGGCCCTCGGGCCAGCCCAGGTAGGCGATGCGGTGGTGGCCGCGGGCGACCAGGTGGTCGACCGACTGCGCCAGCCCGTCGCCGCCGTCGACGTCCACCCACGAGCACGGCCCGGGGACGGTCGGACGGCCGAAGCTGACGCAGGGGATGCCGCGTTCGGCGCACCAGTCCAGCCGCTCGTCGGCGGTGTCGATGTCGGCCAGCACGAACCCGTCGACGGTGCCGGTGCCGATCAGCTCGGCGTAGGCGGCCAGCTCCTCGTCCACCGTGGACGCGCTGAACAGCAGCAGGTGGTAGCCGACACCGCCGGCCGACTCGGCCAGCGCGTGCAGGAACCGGTCCAGCAGGTTGTTCAGCCCGCTCGGCGGAGCGATCTTGAAGCCGATGCAGCGGCTGGTGCGCTCGCGCAGGTTGCGCGCGGCCCGGTTGGGCAGGTAGCCCAGCTCGTCGATCGCCCGGCGGACCCGTTCGGCGGTGGCGGGGGCGACCCGGTCCGGCGCGTTCAGCACGTTCGACACGGTCTGGCGCGAGACCCCGGCGGCCGCGGCGACCTCGGAGATGGTCACGCCGCTGCGATCGCGCATGGGTCCCGTCACCCCCATTGGTTCGTCGGGCACCGGGCGATTTGATCGTTCAAACCGCCGTGTGAGCGATCAAATTGGCACTGTTTCGGGCATGTGTCAAGGGGGTGACGACCATGTGTCCGCACGCGGACGGACGCGTGCGGACGGACGGACGCGGGTGCCGGTTCAGTCGTGCTCGCGCCAGGCGGGCTCCTGGCGTTCGTAGTGCTCGAAGGCCGTTTTCAGGCCGGTGCACACCTCGGCGGTGGTCTCCAGGAGCGCCTGCGCCCTCGGGTCATCGACCTTGCCGAGATCCTCCCGGGCGTGCCGGATGACGGCGGTGAGCATGTCGTGCAGCCTGCCGGTGTGGTGACGCGGATCGTCCTCCGGGTACCACGAGTAGTGCGGCATCGCGATCCTCCCCCGGTGACGGCGTGATCCGCCTGCTCGTACCCAGGCAGCCGGTCCCGACACCCGGGGGGCGCGTCACCGGGCGGCGGCGCCCGCCCTGACCGCCTCGGCGGGCACTGCCACCGACCTGCGCGGGAGCGTCCGCGCCAGGTGGGCGGCGACCCTGCGTGCGGCGAACGCGGTGCCCTGGACGAACTGCATGCCCGGCCCGAACGTCTGCTTGGCCATCAGCCCGACCGCGTACAGGCCCGGCATGGACGTCTCGAAGTGCGGCGACAGCCAGGGCGCCAGGCCGTCCCGCCGCAGCCCGTCGGCCAGGACCGGGTCCAGCAGGGGCAGGCGGCGCAGGTCGACCACGAAGCCGGTGCCGCAGACGACGTGGTCGGTGTCGATCTGGTGGGGCCGTTCGTCGGCGTCGGTGAGCGACAGCCGGACCCGGTCGCCGTCGGCGGCGGCGTCGGTGATCCGGTAGCCCAGCAGCGTGGGCACGCGGTCGACGAACCGGTCGCGCAGCCACCAGGCGCCGGCCGGTCCCAGCGCGGTGCGGGCGATGTGCCGGCGGGTGGAGCCCGGCAGGCGCCGCACCGTGTGCGGCATGTTCGCGTACACCCAGGTCCGCCAGCCCGATCCGAGACCCGACTCGGGGGCGAGGACCCGGTCCCGCAGCGGGCGGCGCGGCACGGGAACGCCGTTCCAGCGCAGCCGCTCGGCGCGGGCGACCAGCCGCACCCGGGCGCCGGCCTCGTCCAGCAGCACCGCGGTCTCCAGGGCGGCCTGGCCCGCGCCGACGACGGTCACGTCCCGTCCGGTGAAACCGCTGAGGTCGTGGTGGTCGATGGTGTGGCTGGCCAGCGTGGAGGGGAAGGCGGCGAGCGGCTCGGGGCGGCGGGCGAACGGCACGACGCCCACCGCGAGCACGACCGCCCGCGCCCGCGCCTGGTCGCCGTTGGCCAACTCCAGCACGAACCCGCCGCCGGCGGTCCGCACCGCGGTCACCATCGACGGATCCAGGTGCGGCACGGCCTGCCGCTGGAACCACCGGCCGTAGTCGACGAAACGTTCCACCGGAATCGGCAGGCTCCGCGCGCACGGCAGGCTGTTGATCTCACAGAACGCCACGAAACTGTGGGAGTTCCCCGGAGCGGCCAGGCCGGAATTCTGCGGTTCGGATTTCAGCAGCATTCCCCGCGGCATGTTCCGCGCCCAGGTCCCCATGGGCTCGCCGAACACGACGACGTCCAATCCGAGGGCGGCGGCGTGCGCCGCCACGGAAAGCCCATAGGGGCCGGCGCCCACCACCGCCACATCTGCCATGGAAGCGTTCACTACCGCGCCCCTCCACCGTTGAACCGAATCGCACCCACCTGTCTGGACGATCCTGCGACAGGGACACGGGAACACGCCAGTACCTGCGACTACTCCCGAATGAAGATTGGCCCCGGCTTTAGTTGATCAGGAGAATCGCGCACGCAGGGTGGGCAGCAGCTCGGCCCGCGCCCAGTCGCGGAAGTCCTTCTGCCGTTCGGCGCCGATCTGACAGAACGCGAGATGGGTGTATCCGGCATCGGCCCATTGCGCCACCCGCCGGACATACTCCTCCACATCGTCGCCGCACGGCACCGCCGCGGCGACGTCCTCGGCCCGAACATTCTGGGACGCCGCCTCGAAATTGACCGGACCGGGCAGTTCGGACATTACTTTCCATCCGGAAAGGCCCCATTTCCACAGCCGGTGCGCGTGCCGCAGCGCCTCGTCGGGGTCGCTCCCGAACGACACCGGGAGCTGCCCGTGCACCGGCTTGCCCGCGCCTCCGCCGTCCCGGAACACCTTGACGACCTCCGGCATGAGCCGGTCGGTGACGAGCATGTCGCCCCGCTCGGCCGCCAGCCCGCCCGAACGCGGCCCGGATGCGGCCACGCCGATGGGGACGGGCTGCTCGGGCAGGTCGTAGAGCCTGGCGGACTCGACCGTGAAGTGCCGTCCGCGGTGGTTGACGTACCCGCCGCCGAACAGCCGGCGGATGATCTCCACGGCCTCGGCGAGCATCTCGTGCCGCACGTCCACCGGCGGCCAGTCGCGGCCGACCACGTGCTCGTTGAGCTTCTCGCCCGCGCCCAGGCCGAGGGTGAACCGCCCGTCCGACAGCACCCCCACGGTGGCGGCCTTCTGCGCCACCACGGCCGGGTGGTAGCGCACGATGGGGCAGGTGACGTACGTCATCAGCGGGATCCGCTCGGTGGCCTGCGCCAGCGCCCCGAGCACGGACCAGACGTAGGCCGAGTGCCCCAGCTCCTCGATCCACGGGAAGTAGTGGTCGGAGATGACCGAGTAGTCGAATCCGGCGGCCTCGGCCCCCACCAGGTCCTCGACGAGCTGTTTGGGCGGCGTTTGTTCGCAGAGCAGCGTGTATCCGAATTCCATGCACGCTGCGCTACCCGGCCCGCCGGCGAAGATTCACCGCCGCCCGTGGCCGGGCAGAAGTCGGCGGCCTGCCTGCGGGAGTGGCCGGTGAAGAGGGCGGGCGCCCGGCCTCCGGCGGGTGAATGCAGTGCTCCCGCGATAGACGGGGAATGAGCCGTGCCGGAGGCCGGGCGCCTCGCACTCTACCGACATCCCGGGGCCCCGGCGGAATGACCGTTCCGGCGCCGGGTAGACCGTCGCCCGAACGATCCCCGGGCGAGAGGCGATGATCGCGGAAGTGTCGACGCTGCGACGCAGTGATCCGGCTGAACCGGGGTTCCGGCGCCGCCGGTGCGGACGCGGGTTCCGCTACCTGAGACCGGACGGCACGCCCCTGCGGGACCCCGAGCAGCTCACGCGGATCAAGAACCTGACCATCCCCCCGGCGTGGACGCAGGTATGGATATGTCCGACGCCGGACGGCCACATCCAGGCGGTGGGCCGCGACTCGGCGGGCCGCCTGCAGTACCGCTACCACGACGAGTGGCGCAGGCGGCGGGACGCCGACAAGCACGACCGGGTCCTGGAGTTCGCCGCCGCGCTGCCGCGCGTCCGCGAGATCACGGCCGAGCACCTGACCGGCCGGGGGTTCTCCCGCGAACGCGTGCTGGCCGCCGCGGTCCGGCTGATCGACCTGGGGTTCTTCCGGTCCGGCGGCCGGGAGTACGCCGACGAGAACGGCACCTACGGCCTGGCCACGATCACGCGGGAGCACGTGCAGTGCCGCCACGGCGAGGTGATCTTCGAGTACACGGCCAAGGGCGCCAAGGAGCGCGAGCAGGCGGTGGCCGAGGAGAGCGTCTGCGCGGTCGTGCGCGGCCTCAAGCGCCGCACCGGCGGGGGCGAGGAGCTGCTGGCCTACCGCGACGGTGACGGCGGGTGGCGCAACGTGCGGGCGGAGGACATCAACGACTACCTGCGGGAGATCTCGGGGGGCGACTTCACCGCCAAGGACTTCCGCACCTGGCACGCGACCGTGCTGGCGGCGGTGGGCCTGGCGGTGTCGGCGCGGACCTCGGACTCCTCCCCGACGGCCCGCGCCAAGGCGGTCCGCCGGGTCGTGCAGGAGGTCGCCGACTATCTGGGCAACACCCCGGCCGTGGCGCGCGCCTCCTACATCGACCCGCGGATCATCGAGCGGTACGAGCGCGGCGAGACCATCGCCCACGCCCTGCCCGAGCTCGGCCGGGACGCCGGGTTCGGGGAGCTGGCCACGCAGGGCAGGACCGAGCAGGCCGTCCGGGAGCTGCTGCTGCACGCCTCCGGCGAGGACGGGGGCGACGGCTGACCTTCCGTCCGCGTCCCGCCCCGGTCGGCCGCCGCCCGCGCGTCCGACGGCTCCCGCCATGGGGAACGGGCCGACAAAACGGGTAGGAACGGCTGGTCAACAGGGGGGTGGACATGTCGGACGCAGGGCTGTCCATGGGGGTCGAGGAGGAGTTCCTCCTGGTGGACCCGGTGACCGGAGCGACGGTCGCGCGCGCCGAGCCGGTGCTGGCACGCGCGCGTGCCGCTCCCCTGCCCGCCCCCGACACCAGACTCCAGGCGGAGCTGCTGAGGACGCAGGTGGAGGCCGCCACCGGGGTGTGCACCCGGCTGGACGAGGTGCGCCGCCAGCTGCGCGAGTCCCGGGCCCTGCTGGCCGACGCGGCCCGCGCGGAGGACGCGCGCCTGGTGTCGACGGGGACGGCGATCGCCGCCGCCCCCGCGCCGGCGTTCGCGTTCTCCCCCGGCGAGCGGTTCCAGCGGATCGCCGAGATGGGCGGCGGCGTGTTCGCCGACTACGAGGTGTGCGGCTGCCACGTCCACGTCGGCGTCCCGGACCGGGAGACCGCGCTCGCGGTGGTCAACCACCTGCGTCCCTGGCTGCCGACGCTGGTGGCGCTGGCGGTCAACTCGCCGATCGACCGGGGCCGCGACCGCGGGTTCGCCAGCTGCCGGGTGACCGAGAAGATGGGCCGGTTCCCCTGCTCGGGGGTGCCGCCGTGGTTCGGATCGGTCGCCGCGTACGAGCGCGAGCTGGCCCGGCTGGTCGACTGCGGGGCGATGGTGGACACGGCCATGACGTTCTGGCTGGCCCGCCCCTCGCCCCGGCTGCCGACCGTGGAGCTGCGCGGGGCGGACGCCGCGGGCACCGTCGAGGACGCCACGTTGCAGGCGGGGCTGTCGCGGGCGCTGGTGCGCACGGCGCTGGCCGACCTGGCGGCGGGGCGGGAGGCGCCGCGCGTGTCGCAGGAGGTGTGCGCGGTGGCGCTGTGGTCGGCCGCCCGGTACGGCATGACCGGCCCCGGGGTGCACCCGCTGCGGGAACGCCGCGTGCCCGCCGCCGAGCTGGCCGCCGAGCTGATCGATCACGTCACGCCCGCACTGGAGGACACCGGAGACCTGGCCGAGGTCCGCGCGCTGCTGGCGGGGGTGCTGCGGGACGGGACGGGCGCCGAGCGGCAGCGGCACGCCGACGCGCGCGGCGGCCCCCGGGCCGTGCTGGACCTGCTGGTGCGGCAGGCGGCGGGACGCCGGCAGGCCGAGCGGCAGGCCGGACCGACGCGAAGCATGGGCCCGTCCTGAACGGGTACCGGTGCGCGAAGGTCCCAAGGCGACGGGAGAGAGCATGACCCTGACCCCGACCGGTTCCACCTTCCCCCCGACCACCCGTGAGCCGGCCCCGCCGCTGCCCGAGCCGCGCGGGCCGCTGTCGGAGGCCGTGGTGACGGCGCTGCGCCGACCGGCGTCCGAACCCGCCCCGCCGCTGCTCGCGGCCGCCCATCCCGTCCTGCGCCGGTCCGCCGACCCGTACGGGGAGGATCTGCAGCTCGCCCTCTACACCTGCTACGAGCTGCACTACCGCGGGTTCGGAGGGGTGGACACGGCCTGGGAGTGGTCACCGGACCTGCTGCGGCTGCGGGGCGGGATGGAGCGCGTCTTCCTCGACGCGCTGCGCGCCGACACGCCCGGCGGCGACGACGTCGAGGGGACGCTGAGCGCGCTGCTGGAGGAGCCGGCGGACGCCTACGGCGTCTCGCACCACCTGCGCGACCACGGGGAGCGGTGGCAGCTGCGCGAGTTCGTGGCGCACCGCTCGGCCTACCACCTCAAGGAGGCCGACCCGCACGCCTGGGTGATCCCGCGGCTGCGGGGGCGGGCCAAGGCGTCCCTGGTCGCGGTGGAGTTCGACGAGTTCGGCGGCGGCCGGGCCGAGGCGGTGCACGCCACGCTGTTCGCCGACCTGATGGACGATCTCGGCCTGGACTCCCGCTACGGCCGCTACCTGGATCTCGTCCCGGCGCCGATGCTGGCGATCGTGTCGATGATGTCGCTGTTCGGGCTGCACCGGGGGCTGCGCGGCGCGATGGTCGGGCACTTCGCCGCCGCCGAGATCACCACGCCGCCCACGGCGCGGCGGATGGCGCGGGCCCTGCGGCGGCTCGGGGCGGGCCCGCGGTGCACCCGCTTCTACACCGAGCACATCGAGGCCGACGCCGTCCACGAGCAGGTGCTGCGGCACGAGGTCGTGAGGGACCTGCTCGCCCACGAGCCGGAGCTGGCCGCCGACGTGGTGTTCGGCGCGCAGGCCACCGAACTGCTGGAGGACCGGTTCGGCGAGCACGTGCTGGCGTGCTGGCGGGCGGGCCGCAGCTCCCTGCGGCACCCGCTGCCCTCCCCCCGGCTCGCGGCGTCACGGGACTGACGCCGCGTCAGGAGCCGGTACCGCGCCGGTCGCGGGACCTGCGGCACCGGCGGTGGCTGGTGTCGCAGAACGGGTAGCGGCCGCTGGCGCCGCAGGCGCACAACGCGACCATGAAGCGGTCCGAGGTGACCGAGGTCCCGTCGGGCAGCACCACCTCGATCGGGCCCTCGACCAGGATGGGCCCGCCGCGTTCGGCCAGGACGCGGCGACGCGGCGCGGCCGCCTCATCCGCGGGGCCGGGTGTGGTCGGCACGGATCACCACCAGTTCCTCGTCGTCCTGCCCGGGCCGGATCGCGCCCCGGGCCAGCAGGTCGGCCGTCCGGGACCGCATGACCGGTCCGAACGGCTCGCGCCGGCGCGCCGCCACCGACGTCTTCAGCCCGGCGGCCCGCAGGGCGCGCAGCGTGTCGTCCACCCCGCAGACCGACGACTGGGCGACCAGCAGCGTCCCGCCCGGCGCCAGGTGCCTGGGCGCCTGGTCGCAGATCCGGTCGAGCAGCGCACGCCCGTCGGGGCCCGCGTCCCAGCAGCGGGACCGTCCGTGCCGCGGCGGCGGGAACCGCCCCGACGGAACGTACGGGGGGTTGGCCAGGATGACGTCGAACAGTTCGCCCGCGACGGGCGCGAGGAGGTCACCGCGGTGCACGCGCACGCGCGCTCCCCGAAGGCGCGCGTTGACCCGGGTGGCCAGCACAGCCCGGACGGACAGGTCCACCGCGACGACCGCCCCCGCCGTCTCGCGCGCCGCCGCCACCGCGACCGCGCCGGTGCCGGTGCACAGGTCCAGCACTCGGGCGCCGCGCGGCACGGTCGCCTGCCGCAGGGCCTCGGTGAGCAGGGCCGTGTCCGCCTGCGGGCGATACACCCCCGGCGGCCTCAACATCCACATCTTTCGCCGAATACCCTCCACACACCCGCCAAACATGATCAAATCCAGACAAGACGGAGATACAGTCGTTCCGTGACGGACGATCGGCACCCGGCGACGGGCTTCACGCACCGGATCAGGGTGCGGTACAGCGAGTGCGACATGCAGGGCGTGGTGTTCAACGCCAACTACTTCGTCTACCTCGACGACGCCCTCGACCAGTGGTTCCGGCACTCGCTCGACGCCGGATACCTCGACCGGTTCGAGTACATGGTCAAGAAGGCGGCGATGGAGTGGTCGGCTCCGGCGCGCGTGCACGACGTGATCGAGCTGCGACCGCGCGTGACGCGGTGGGGGCGGACGTCGTTCGACATCGCGGTGAGCCTGTCCATGGACGGCCGTCCGATCGGCGAGGCGGAGTTCGTGATGATCAGCATCCGGCCGGGGACGCACCGGCCCGTGCCCGTCCCGGACGAGGTGCGCCGGGCGCTGGACGGCCAGGCCGCCTCGAACGGCGCAGCCGCCACGGATCAGAAGCGTTCGTCGAGCCGGTAGGCACGGCGGGCGTTGCCCGACGCGATCATCTCGGCGACGCGCGCGGCGTCGCGCTCCGTCCAGGAGCCCTCGGCCACGCCCTCGGCGAGGACGCGCCCCAGGCCGCGGCGGAACTGCAGCGCCCCCAGGTGGAACAGCTCGGGCAGGCCGTAGGCGTCGGAGGCGAACAGCACCTTGCCGAACGGCGCCAGTTCCATCAGCTCGGCGAGGATGACGGGCGCCCGGTCACCGAGGTTGTGGGTGCCCAGGCTGACGTCGACGAAGACGTTGGGGAACACCTGCGCCAGGTAGCCGGCGTTGCGGTGGAACGGGTAGTTGTGCAGCAGCATGACCGGGACGTTCTTGCGGGACAGCTCCTGGAGCAGGCCGGTGAGCAGCAGCGGGTCACCGCGGCGCAGGTCGGCCTCGGCGTCGCCGTAGCCGACGTGGAACTGGATCGGCAGCCCGATGTCGCACGCGCACCACACCAGGAAGCGGTGCAGCACCTCGTCCTGGATGCGCGGCGGGGCGTCGCATCCGGCCAGGCCGCGCTCGGTGTCCCGGAGCAGGCGCCCGGCCGCCTTCGTCACCTCCTCGCCCGACGGCCGCTTCCCCGACAGCTCCAGCCCGGCCCGGTAGGCGGCGATCGACTTGAACCCGGCCACCCGCGGCGCGCGGGCCTCCAGCCGGGTGCGCACCTCCCCGGCGAACGCCGAGGCGCCCACACCGTCGGCGACGACCTCCTCGGCCAGCGTCTCCAGCCGCAGGATCTCGTGCGCGGGCGCGTCGGCCAGGCCGCCCAGTTCGGCGGGCTCCAGCAGCGAGTCGGGGATGTAGCCGGTGTCCACGCACAGCGCCTCCAGGCCCGCCGCCCGCAGGAACCGGCGGTTCACCTCGGCTGCGCCCAGTTCGGCCCGGCGCGCGAGGTAGTCCTCCGGGTCGGCGTGGACGGGCAGGTCGAGCACCGGCGCGCACCAGCGCCGCACCGCGAATCCGATCCGCGAGTGGAACAGGCTGCCGCCCAGCTCCCCGGCCTCGCCGGCCTCGGTCAGCAGCGACTCGAACGCGGCGCGGCCGAGGTCGCCGCGGACGACGCCGTGGCAGTGGTGGTCCACCAGCGGCAGCGTCTCGATCTTCTCCTCTAACACGGCGTCCCCCAATCGACGCATGGTCGTGGCCTCGGATCGACCCGACTTCTACGATGCCCGTAGGAACAGCCTTCGCACCCGATGCGATCTGCGACCAGGGGGCCGTCGTGGTAGCAGTCCTGGATGACGCGTGGCCGCCGCTGGACCGCGCGGCACGCGACCGGCTCGGCAGGCGCGCCGCCGCGGCGGCCCGGGCCCTGGGCGACCAGGACGTGGTGGCGGTGGCGCTGACGTGGGTCGACACGAGCGGCATCACCCGCACCAAGGCGGTGCCGACGGCGCGTCTCGGGCACGCGGCCGAGTGGGGCGTCGGCATGTCGCCCGTGTTCGACGCCTTCCTGCTGGACGACTCGATCACCACCGGCCGGTACGCCGGCGGGCCGGTCGGCGACCTGCGGCTGCATCCCGACCTCGACCGCCTGACGCCGCTGGCGGCGCTGCCGGGCTGGGCGTGGGCCCCCGCCGACCGGTACGCCCAGGACGGCACCGTGCACCCGCTGGACGCCCGGGCGCTGCTGCGCCGCGAGACCGCCCGGCTGGCCGCGGGCGGCTGGTCGGTGCGCGCGGCGTTCGAGATCGAGTGGGTGGTGTCCGAGGGCGACGGCGACGACGACGGTTTCGTCCCGGCCTGCCACGGTCCCGCCTACGGCATGACGCGGATCAGCGAGCTGCCCGACTACCTGCGCGACGTGCTCACGTCGCTGGCCGCCACCGGCGTGACGGTGGTGCAGATCCACCCCGAGTACTCGGCCGGGCAGTACGAGCTGTCCGTGGCGCCCGAGGACCCGGTGGGCGCGGCCGACACCGCCGTGCTGGTGCGCGAGACGATCCGGGCGGTGACGTTGCGGCACGGGCTGGCGGCCTCGTTCTCCCCGAAGGTGGAGGCGGACGCGGTCGGCAACGGCCAGCACGTCCACCTGAGCCTGTGGCGGGACGGCGCGCCGGAGCCCGCGGACGGCGCGGGGCCGGTGAACGCCATGACCGGCGGCGACGGCCCGTTCGGGATGACGGCCGCCGCGGAGTCGTTCGCGGCGGGCATCCTGGAGCGGCTGCCCGCGCTGCTGGCGGTCGGCGCGCCGTCGGTGGCCAGCTACCTGCGCCTGATCCCGTCGCACTGGGCGGGCGCCTACGCCTGCTGGGGCCTGGAGAACCGCGAGGCGGCGCTGCGGTTCGTCACCGGGCCGGACGACGAGCGGACGCAGGCGGCCAACCTGGAGATCAAGTGCTTCGACGCCGCCGCCAACCCCTATCTGGCGCTGGCGGCGCTGCTGGCCGCGGGCCGTGCCGGGATCGGCGCGGAGGCCGTGCTGCCCGCCCCGGTCGACGTCGACCCGGCCTCCCTGGAGCCGGCGGACCTGGCCGGACGCGGCATCGTCCGGCTGCCCACCTCGCTCGGCGCGGCGGTGCGGGCGTTCGAGGCCGATCCGGTGCTGCGCGACGCGCTGGGCGAGGCCGTGATCGACACCGTCGCCGCCGTACGGCGCGGCGAGATCGACCTGCTGGACGGGGCCTCCCCGGAGGAGATCGCCGCCGCGACCCGCTGGCGGCACTGACCCGGCGCGCCGTCCCGCCTAGAACGTGACGAGCGGGTCGCCCACGAAGTCGGCCACGAAGTTGACGAAGAAGAACCCGAAGAACAGGAAGTTCAGCACCAGGATCGCGTGGTGCCACGGCCGGGGCCGCGCCGCCCGCGGCAACCGGGAGTTCAGGTACATCAGCATGAACGGGTAGATCAGCGCGCCCAGGTTGGACATGTTGGCCGACCACTGCACCAGGCTGACCGGCAGCGCGAGGTGCAGGACGACCGCGATGACCACCAGCAGCACCAGCATGAACGGGTAGTACAGGCGGCGCGGGTCGCCCTCCAGGAGCGCGCGCAGGCGGGGGCTGGTGGCGTGCGCGGCGTCGGTCGCCGCCCGCACCATCCCCTCGAAGATCCCCAGCTGGGTGCTGAACAGCACCAGCACGCCCAGCAGCAGCGCCAGGTAGAACAGCCACCGCCCGTACTCGGCGTCGAGGGCGGAGGCGACGAACGTGGGCATGTCGGCCTGCGTGGGCCGGGTGCCGGTCAGCTCGACGGCGCGGGCCATCAGGATCGTCGGCAGCAGCATGCCGAGCATCGCACCGACGAAGAACACGCCCCACATGTCCGCCAGCAGCAGCCGGTACCAGCGGCGCCACAGCGCGGTGTTCTTCTCGTCGTCGGGGAAGGTCACGCCGCTGGGCAGGAGCTTGACGCGTTCGCCGCGCATCCCGGCGATGAACCCGGCGCGGTGGCCCATGCCGTAGCCCTTGTCGCGGTAGTGCCCCATGACGTACCAGTTCAGCCCGGACGCCAGCGCGGTGAACCCGGCCAGCCCGCCGATCTGGGTGGCGGTGATGCCGTCGGGCGGCGCGGCCGGGGTGACGAAGCCCTTGAGGCCGTCCCACCACAGCCCGAAGGGCACCACGAACAGGCACAGGATCAGCAGGCCGAGCAGGATCGTCCCGACCATCAGCCAGTTGGCCAGCTCCAGCGCGCGCGACACGCGCCGTGCCCCGGCGGCGATCAGGAAGACGACGACCAGCAGCGCGATCGCCCACAGCCGCGGCTCCTCGGCGCCCTCCCCCGGCACCTCCCCGTGCACCAGCGCGTACATGCCCTGCCCGGCGGACGCGGCCCAGCCGCCCGCGATGAACGCGAAGATCACCACCAGGACCGACAGCGGCACCCACAGGAACCAGCCGGGCGGGACGCGGCCCCAGCCGACCACCGGCGCCTCACCGGTCGCCATCACGTACCGGGAGCACTCGATGTTGTAGAGGGTCTGCAGCACCGCCGACACGACGATGACCCAGCCGACGCCCTCGAAGCCGAACTGGCCGACCGCCTGCGGGCCGAGCAGCCACTCGCCGCTGCCGATCGAGATGCCGAGCGCGATGAGGCTCGGCCCGAGCGCGTGGCGGAACAGCTCGCGGGGGCCGATGCGGCGCACCCCGAAGACCTCTTCGGGGGTGGGCAGGTCGGTGATCGGGAGGTCGGGCCGGCTGACGCCGAGCGGGCGGGTGGCGGAGCGAGCGTCGGGGGCGGGGGTGGGGCCGGCCATACGGATCTCCAGGCGGACGCGCCCCCGACTTCCTCGGCTGACTGCATGATCCGTCACCGAGGCGACGCCGACAACCCCCTCCAGCAAACGTTTTCCGGATTTCGCGGCGTCAGCTCCGGCGCGCCGGGCTCACAAGCCGGGTGGAGCGGGGTCGGTGCGGGAGGGACCGCACGAGGCCGTGACCACCCGTCCGGCCGCATACGGCTGCACGCGGACCTGCACCTCACCGCAGGCGCAGCGGGTGTAGGCGACCACTCCCTCGGAGGTCAGGTGCCGCGACAGCACCTGGTAGATCTCGCTTTCCGGCCAGCCGCAGCGCGGGCACTCGTCCACGACGCTCCCGTCCGTCTGTGTCTCCGGCGTTCCCACCGGACGTCCGTAAGGGTTATAACTAATATGTCGTTTACAGCATGACATGGGAGTGGGAGCCGGGGCAACGATGCGGATCACGGGATACAAGAGCCACGGGGTCGCGGCCGCCGTGGCCCTGGTGAACGCGGTCACCTCACGGGACGGCGATGACGGCGAGGACGCGCTGCGGGCGGTGCTGCGCGAGAACGGTTTCTTCTGGCACCAGTTCGAGTCGCGCGACGCCGAGCCGTTCCGCCGCTGGGGGCGGGCGCTGCGGCCGTTCTTCGAGGCCACCGAACTGGAGCAGGCCGTGGCGCTGCTCAACGAGCTGATGGCGGAGGTGCCCATGCACCCCCACCTGGCCGACCACGACCCGCACGGCCTGCACATCCACTACGCGCCGCCGTCGGCGCGCCTGCCGCACCGCTTCCGCGCGACGACGCTGATGAACCTGTCGGAGCTGGTGGTCGAGCACGGCCTGAGCCGCACGGGCGTGTGCGCCGCGCCCGGCTGCGACCGCGTCTACGCCGACACCTCACGCGCCGGGCGGCGCCGGTTCTGCTCGGAGAACTGCGCCAACCGCACCAACGTCGCCGCCTTCCGCGCCCGTCGGCGCGCCCCCCGCGACGCCGACTCCGGGCCCGCCGACTCCGGGCTCTGAGCCGCGGCCGGGACGCCGCCGGGGCGCCGTGCCGATCGTCCGGATAGCGGGACGCCCCGTCCCGCCGAGGGCGGGACGGGGCGTTGGGGGGAGGAGAAGGGATCAGTGGGTGCCGCGGTCCCGGGCCGCCGAGGCGCCGCCGGGGAGCGACGGGCCCCGCGGCGGGATCCTGTCGGCGGCGGCCGGGTCGAGGCGGTCCAGGGCGCCGGACGCGGCGGCCTCGGCCAGCTCGACCATCGACCGGTAGGCCGTGCGGACCTGGAAGTGCTCGCGCTCGGGCGGCAGGGCGCTCAGCTCGACCAGCAGGGAGGCGCTGCCGAGCAGACCGTAGGCGTTGCGCGCGATGCCCTGGTAGGTGCCGCCCGGGTACTGCGACACCACGGCGCCCGCGCGGGTGAACGCGTCGTGCACCGCCACGCCGACCTGCTTGGAGCGGCGCAGCGCGGCGGCGGACACCGACGGGTGGTTCGGCCACAGGATCGACGTGGTGATCTCGCGGCCGTCCGGCGGCGGGAAGGCGTAGCGGCCCTGCATGTGGTAGTCGACGACGATCGACGGGCGGAACGCGGCGTAGGTCCGCTGGATCACCGCGGCCTCGGTCGCCGGGTTGTCGCCGGGCGCGACGGCCGGGTCGTGGTAGCGGTTGATGTCGTAGCCCTTGCCGGGCTCGCCGTACTCGGGGTCGGCGTCGGGGTCGTAGTTGTAGCGCCACTGGTGCTCGTGGCCGTCGGGGTTGGCGCGCACCACGATGCCCAGCGTGATCTTCGAGCGGACGGCGCGGGCGGCGCGGCTGTCGGACTGGCCCAGGGTGCGCAGCGCGGCCAGGGCCGACTCGGTGCCCAGGGGCTCGTCGCCGTGCTGCTGCGTCACGTACATCACGCGCCTGGGTCCGGAGCCGAGCGTGGCGAACCAGATGGGACGGCCCTCGTTGGACTTGCCGACGCTGCGGACGGTGACCCGCCCGTGGGAGGCGCGCTCGATCTGCTTGAGGGTGCGCGCCAGCTCGGCGTTGCTGTGCAGCCGGACGCCGCCCTTCTGCGCCTGGGGCGCGGCGGCGGCCTGCGGGGCGGCGGTGATCGTCGTGGCGTGGGCCGGGGCCACCAGTGCTCCGGCTGCCATCGCGAGTGCGGCCAGGCCGACGGTTCCGGTGCGGGCACGCAGATGCGTCACGGGGGGATTCCTCCAGATGGGGGGTTCAGGGGATGTGACTTCGGAGGGCTTTGGGGTTTCCTGGACCCGCCGCGCGTGCCGCCTCAGCGGAAGGTGGTCTTCAGGATGTCGATGCCGCGGGCGTGGTCGGCCACGTACACGTAGTCGCCGTGGTAGTAGGCCGCCCATGCGCGGGCGTCGTCGGGCCGGTAGTAGGCGATCTGGCGCGGGTTGGTGGGGTCGCGCACGTCGATGAACCGGGTGCCCTGCGAGTAGAACGCCTGGGCCAGCACGCCGTTCTTGACGTCGAAGTAGTGGGCCGAGCAGTCGTCGGTGTCGGGACGGCTGCCCTCCTGGCCCGCCACGCCCCAGGTGCCGAGGGTCTGCAGCCGGAACGGGTTGGCGGGCGTGGACCGCCAGCCCTGGCCCCCGTACGAGCCCTTCAGCGACGCGATGACGAGCAGCCCGTCGTTGGCGCAGCCGTCGTTGAAGGTCTCCTCGGTGACGACGAGCACCTGCCCTTCGCCCCACTTGCGGGGGTCGGGCCCCTGGTCACGGGTGCTGCCCACGGCCCGGAAGCTGTTGTGCATGAACGAGGAGTTGGTGGTGGCCTCGTCCAGGCCGCCGCCCGCGTACGGCACCGGATCCCAGGCGGTGGCCGTGCGGTGGCGCTTCTTCACCGGGTCCCAGTGCCGTCCGCTCGTGTAGTAGCCGCGCACGCCGCCCCGGCCGGACGCCCAGGCGACCCCGGCCGAGTCGACCTGGATGTCGTGGGTGTAGTCGGTCTTGCCGTCGTTGCGGCCGGTGTCGATGGGGTCCTTGAAGACCTTGGGCTTGCGCGGGTTGCGCACGTCCGTCACCCACACCGGGCGGCCGCCCCAGTCGGCGGGCATCCAGTTCGCCTTGGCGGGGCCGCCCGACCACAGGTACTGGCAGTCGTTGATGCACGAGGTGGTGTGCCCGGCGGGGATCACCTGGTAGGCGATCTGCCGCGGGTTCTCGGGCTTGGCCACGTCGATGACGTAGACGCCGGACTCGCCGGTGTCGGTGGTGCCGCCGAAGGCCCGCGGGTCCCGGGACAGGTAGATGATCTTGCGCTTGTGGTCGGCCTCGGTGTCCTCGCCCTGCCAGAAGCCGGGCAGGTCGAACTTCCCGACCAGCTTGGGGCTGCGCGGGTCGGCGCTGACGTCGTAGGCCTTGAGCCCGAACCGGCCGCTCACGTACATGATCGTGCGCTTGCGCGGGCCCGAGCCGTAGTCCATGAAGACCAGGGACGTGGCCTCCTTGGCGTCGGGCACGTTGCCGACCCGCTGCGCGCCCTTGATCGCATCGGACACCTGGGAGGACGTCTTGCCGACCGGTCCACTGCCGTGGCCGGCGTGCGCGCCGAGGTCGCGTCCCTCGCCCTGGGCCTGCGACACGGTGGTCCGCTGGTTGCCGGGCTCGGGCGGGCAGGCCCACGCCGTGCCGGCCATGGCGAGCGCGGAGGCCGCCGCCGCGGCGGTGCCGACGAGGACACGCCTGGACTGTCGCTGGGGTCGGGTACGCATCGCGCCTCCACGCCGAGGGGATGAGGGGCCTAGGCAAGTGTGGACGCGTAGATCGCCGCGCTCAATCGGCGAGTAGTCACAAAAAACCCGGCCCGGTTGGTGATCAGATGATCGCCCGGCAGGTGGACACCGGTAATCCGGCCCATGCCCCCGGCCGTTTTCGGACGGCCCATGACGGCCGCGTGCCCTTCCCGCGCCAGGGGACGGTGCCGTACGCTCACCCGCGTCGTCCGCCACCGCCGTCGGAAGGGACCGGTTGAGCTCTGGAAAGGCCCCGAGGAGGGGCGGGTGAGGAGCGTCACGCGCACGGCCGCGCTGGTGACCGGCGCGGTGGCGATGCTGGTCGCGCCGGTGGTGGCCATGCGGGCGTGGAGCGACCCGGCCGACCCGCGGATCTCGGTGGGCGCGGCGCCGCCCGCCACGCTGGTGCCCGGCGACGTCCACGACCCCGCCGGCCGCATGATCGCCGGTGCGGTGTGGACCGGGCTGACCGCCCACGACGGGCGGGGCGGCACGCCGGTCGACGCCGCCGCCGAGTCGATCACCAGCCCGGACCGGCGGGTCTGGACCGTACGGCTGCGTCCCGGCGGGCGGTTCCACGACGGCTCCCTGGTGACGGCGCGGTCGTTCGTCGACGCCTGGCGCGCCACGCTGCGCGAGGGCTGGCACGGCGCCCGCCTGTTCACCGACGTGGCCCGGGTGAAGGGCGCGGGCGGCCGCGACGACGACGTCGACGGGCTGAAGGTGCGCGACGAGCGCACGTTCGAGGTGACGCTCGACCGTCCGCTGGCCGGCTTCCCCGCGCTGCTGGCCGACCCGGCGTTCCTGCCGATGCCCGACGCCGTGCTCCGGTCCCGCGACTGGGCCTCCTACGGGCGCGCGCCCGTGGGGAACGGCCCGTTCCGCGTACGCTCCCACGACGCCCGCGAAACGGTGCTGGAACCGCGGGACGGCCGCGGCCGCACGGTCGTGGTGCGGGCGATGCCGGACGCCGCGGCCCAGTACCGCGCCGTCCAGGCCGGTGACCTGGACGTGGCCACCGCCGTCCCGCCGGACCGGCACGGGTCGATGGACACCGACTTCCGCCGTCATCACCTGGTGGTGCCCGGCCGGGCCATGACGTACCTGGTGATCCCCGAGTGGGAGAAGCGGTTCGCCGGTCCGACCGTGCGGCACGCGCTGTCGATGGCGGTGGACCGGCGCGCGGTGACGGAGGGGCCGCTCGGGCATCAGGCCAGCCCCGCCAACGCCCTCGTCCCGCCGGGCATCGCGCTGGGCCGCCGCGAGGGCCAGTGCCGGGTGTGCGTGCACGACGGGGCCGCCGCGTCCGCGGCGCTCGCCGACGCCGGCGGTCTGGACGGGCCCGTGCCGATCTGGTACGAGGCGGGCGCCGGTGACGACGCGTGGGTGAAGGCGGTCGCCGACCAGTGGCGTTCGACGCTGAAGCTGGACGCGCGCCCCAGGGCGGTGCCCGCCGCCGAACTCCGCGAGGCCATCGCCGACCGGAAGGTCGACGGCCCCTTCGTGCTGCACTCGGCCGCGGACTACCCCGCCCCCGCCGCCGCCCTGGCCGCGCTGCCGCACCCCGGCGGCGACGCGTCCGACCTCATCGAGCAGGCCGAACGCGCCGCCGCACCGGACGAGAGCGTGGTCCCGGCGCGGCTGGCCGAGTCGTCGCTGCTGCGCGACATGCCGGCGATCCCGCTGTGGTACGGGCACGATCACCTGGTGTGGTCGGAGCGCACCCGCGGGGTCACCGCCGACGCCTTCGCCGGGCTGGCGCTGGCCCGTCTCACGGTGACGGACTGACCTCGGCCAGGGCGGACCACTCGGCCCTGACGCTCGCCGACTCCTCCTCACGGTCGAGGATGGCCAGCCCGCGCCACAGCCGGTTCAGCACCTCGGTGAGCCGCCGGCGGTGGAAGGCCGAGCCGTCCCGGGCCGGCGGACGGTACAGATCGGCGGACTCGGCGAGCGCGGCCACCGCCTCGGCGTCCCGGTCGACCTGGATCAGGCACACGGCCAGGTCGCGCAGCGAGCCCGCCAGCTCGTCGCGGACCTCGGGGTCGGCCGGGTCGCGGCGACGGTGCTGCCGGACCGCCTCCTCGAAGTACGGCACGGCCTCGCCGTCGCGTTCCAGCATCGACAGGGCGACGCCCAGCCGGTTGGCGGCGACGGCCAGGTTGGCGCGGGCGTCGGGACGGCCGGGGTCGTCGGCGTGGTCGCGGTAGACCTCGACGGCCTGCCTCAGCCGCCCGGCCGCGTCGTCCAGGCGGTCCTGGACGAGCAGCCGCAGGCCCAGGTCCAGGGCGGCGTCGCCGAGCTGGACGGTGTCGGCGAGCAGCCGGGCGTGCGCGACGGCGCTCTCCCCCACCCGGATGCTCTCGTCGACGCGCCCGGCCTCCTCGAGGAGCTGGCCCAGCAGCAGCTCGCACGCCACCAGCGGCTCGGCCTTCCCGGCGTCGTCCGGCGCGGGCGGGTCGGCGGGCTCGGGCGACTCGTCGCGGGCCGAGGTCGCGGCGGCGATGGCGCCGTCGAGGTCGCCGGCGGCGCGCAGCCTCCGCGCCAGCCGCGTCAACGCTCCGATGCGGTGGCCGTGCAGCGAATCCCGGGTGCCGTTGGCCAGTTCCTCGTCGCGGTAGCCGGTGGTGGCCGCGACGATCTCCTTGAGCAGCGGCACGGTCTCGTCGGCCCGTCCGGACGCCGCCAGCCGCCCCTCCAGGTTGCGCAGTGCGACGACCAGCACGCTGCGGTACCGCACCGGGTCGCGGTCGAACAGCCGCCGCGCGGCGGGCACGGCCCGGCGCAGGTCGCGGACGGCCTCGTCCATGCGGCCGGCCGCCGCCAGGTCGTGCGATCCGTTCACCAACGCGACGACGGTCTCGGCGTCGAGCTCATCGGCGTCGGGTGGGGAGGCGCTGCGGGACACCTCGGTCAAGACGGGAACCCCCTCGGGAGACGCGAAACTGCGGTTGATCAACGTAACGGACGAGGCCGCCGGGCGATCGGTTCCGCACGCGCCGTCACGCCGTCACGCCGGGGCGGCCAGGCGGTGGGCCAGGGCGGTGTGGCGGCGTCCGGCGCCGGCGGTGCGGACGGCTGCGGCCAGCGCGCGGCGCGAGCCCACCAGCACCACCAGCTTCTTGGCGCGGGTGATGCCGGTGTAGAGCAGGTTGCGGCGCAGCATCATCCAGGAGCCGGTGGTCAGCGGCATGACCACGGCCGGGTACTCGCTGCCCTGCGAGCGGTGGATGGTGATCGCGTACGCGTGGGTGATCTCGTCCAGCTCGTCGAAGGCGTAGTCGATGTCCTCGTCCTCGTCGGTGCGGACGGTGAGGGTGTGCTCCTCCTGCGAGACCTTGGTGACGACGCCGACGGTGCCGTTGAACACCCCGGCCTCGCCCTTGTCGTAGTTGTTGCGCAGCTGCGTGACCTTGTCTCCGGGCCGGTACACCCGGCCGCCGTAGCGGCGTTCGGGCTGCCCCTCGCGGTGCGGGGTGAGGGCCTCCTGCAGCAGCGTGTTGAGGGCCCCGGCGCCCGCCGCGCCCCGGTGCATCGGCGTGAGGACCTGCACGTCGCGCCGCGGGTCCAGGCCGAACCTGCGGGGGATCCGGTTGGCCACCACGTCCACGGTCAGCTCGGCGGTCTCCTCCGGGTCGTCGCACGGGAACAGGAAGAAGTCGGGGTAGCCGCGGGTATGCGGGTGCTCGCCGGAGTTGACGCGGTGGGCGTTGACGACGATCCCGGACTGCTGCGCCTGCCGGAAGATGCGGGTGAGCCGCACGCGCGGGATCACCTCGGCGTTCAGCAGGTCGGCCAGCACCTCCCCGGCGCCCACCGACGGAAGCTGGTCGACGTCGCCGACCAGCAGCAGGTGGGCGCCGCGCGGGACCGCCCGGACCAGCTTGTTGGCCAGGATCAGGTCGACCATCGAGCTCTCGTCGACCACCACCAGGTCGGCGTCCAGCGGGTTGTCCAGGTCGTACTTGGGGTCGCCGCCGGGCTGCAGCTGCAGCAGCCGGTGCACGGTGGCGGCCTCGTGCCCGGTCAGCTCGGCCAGCCGCTTGGCGGCGCGTCCGGTCGGCGCCACCAGCACGATCCGGGCCTTCTTGGCGGCGGCCAGCTCGACGATCGACCGCACCGTGAAGCTCTTGCCGCAGCCCGGGCCGCCGGTGAGCACCGCGACCTTCGAGGTCAGCGCGAGCCGTACCGCCTCCTCCTGCTCGGGCGCCAGCTCGGCACCGGTGCGCCGGCGCAGCCACGCCAGGGCCCTGTCCCAGTCGACGTCGGCGAACGCCTTCAGCCGGTCGTGCCCGGCGTCGAGCAGCTCCCGCAGGCCGCGCGCCAGCGACCGCTCGGCCCGGTGGAACGGCGGCAGGTAGACCGCCGGGACGGTCCCCGCGCCCTCCGCCGTGCCGGGCACCGGCTCGCGGACCACGCCCTCCTCCTCGGCGGCGAGCTCGTCCAGCGCCGGGCCGATCAGCTCGCGCGGCACGCCGAGGATCTTCTCGGCGGCGGTGATCAGGTTGGGCTCGGGCAGGAAGACGTGCCCGTCGTCGGCGGCCTCCGACAGCGTGTACCGCAGCCCCGCCTTGATCCGCTCGGGGCTGTCGTGCGGGATGCCGACCGCCTGGGCGATGGTGTCGGCGGTCTTGAACCCGATGCCCCACACGTCGGCGGCCAGCCGGTACGGCTCGCGGCGCACGGTGTCGATGGACGCGTCGCCGTACTGCTTGTAGATCCGCACCGCCAGCGACGTGGACACCCCGACGCCCTGCAGGAAGACCATGACCTCCTTGATGGCCTTCTGCTCCTCCCAGGCGTCGGCGATGCGCCTGGTGCGCTTGGGGCCGAGCCCCGGCACCTCCACGAGCCGCTCCGGCTCCTCCTCGATGATCCGCAGGATGTCGGTGCCGAAGTGCTCCACCATCCGGTCGGCCATCACCGGGCCGATCCCCTTGATCATGCCGGAGCCCAGGTAGCGGCGGATCCCCTGCACGGTGGCGGGGAGCACGGTGGTGTACGACTCGACCTCGAACTGCCGCCCGTACTTGGGGTGCGACCGCCAGCGTCCGGTCAGCCGCAGGCTCTCCCCCACCTGCGCGCCGAGCAGCGCGCCGACCACGGTCAGCAGGTCACTGCCGGTCTTCTCGGTGGCGACGCGGGCGACCGTGTACCCGGTGTCCTCGTTGGCGTAGGTGATGCGTTCGAGGACGGCCTCCAGCACCACGGGCCCCGGCGCCTGCCCCGCGTGCTGCGGTGCTCGGCCTGAGTGCCGCGGGCCCTGGCCCGCGTGCCGTCCAGAATCCGGCGCGCCGTTCGTCACAGATCACATCATGTCGGATGCGCCGCCGCGCTCGGCACCGAACGCGGCGGGCTCGCCCTCCGTCCCCCGGCCGGCGGGACGGGCGCCCGGCGGCCCCCACGACTTCGGATTCGAGATCATCTCGTGGAACGATGAAGTCCCCGCCCCCGCACCCGGAACCTGGAGCCATGCAGCCGCCCCACGACCTCCCTGAGAAGATCGGCCCGTACCGGGTGCTCGGGCGGCTCGGCGAGGGCGGCATGGGCCAGGTGTACCTGGCCGCCTCGCCGAGCCGCCGGCTGGTCGCCGTGAAGATGATCAGGCCGGAACTCCTGGACGATCCGCACTGGCGGGCCCGGTTCCGCCGGGAGGTCGCCTCGGCGCGTTCGGTCAGCGGCTTCTACACCGCCGCCGTGGTCGACGCCGACCCCGACGCCGAGCTGCCCTGGCTGGCCACGCAGTACATCCACGGCATCAGCCTCGCCGAGGCGGTACGGGAGAAGGGCCCGATCCCCGAGCAGGCCGCCTGCCATCTGGGCGCCGGGCTCGCCGAGGCGCTGATCGCCATCCACCGCGCGGAGATCGTCCACCGGGATCTCAAGCCGTCCAACGTGCTGCTGGCCGGCGACGGCCCCCGCGTGATCGACTTCGGCATCGCCCGTCCGCTGGACGCCCGTCCGCTGTCGCGGTCGACGATCGTGGGCACGCCCGCGTTCATGTCGCCCGAGCAGGCCCTCGGCGAGGCCGTCACGCCCGCCAGCGACGTGTTCTCCCTGGGCTCGACGCTGGTGTACGCGGCGACGGGCACGGCCCCGTTCGGCACCGACCGCAAGACGCGCGGCCGCATCGTGCACCGCGCCCCCGACCTGACCGGCCTGCCCGACCCGCTGCGCGGCCTGGTCACCCTGTGCCTGGCCAAGGCCCCGGAAGAGCGGCCGACTCCCGAGCAGGTGCTCACGGCGTTGTCCACGTTGCTGGACGCCCACTACGGCGAGGAGTGGCTGCCCTCGGCCGTCGGCGAGCTGATCGGCGCCCAGGAACGCACCCTCGCGCAGCTGACCGCCGAGCTGACTCCCCCGCACGAGTAGTTCACAGGCCGTCGGCCAGGGCGTCCCAGAACGCCTTCTCGTAGGCGTGCAGCAGCCGGGCGGCGCGGGCCATGTCGGCGGGCTTCTCCCCCGCCTCCAGCGCGGCCGCGATGACGGCCGTGGCATGCCCGTCGAACCCCGGCGGAGGTTCGGCGAAGAAACGGAAGAACCCCACCGCGTCCTCATCGAACCCGTACCGCTCCGTGAGCGCGTCGGCGGCACGCCCGCAGTACGCCCCCCACTCCTCCAGGTTGGCCAGCATCGCCAGCGCGACCTCACCGGCCGTGCCGAACGCCGCACGCTGCGCCACATAGGCCGGGTAGGTCTGCGCCGAAGGACGCGGCTCGTAGGCGATGAGATCCATATCACTCAGCCCCAGCGCCGCGGCGAAGACACGAAGGAGCTCCAGCGCCCGCCCCTCGCCCTGCGCGAGCGCCAGGAACATGTCACCGGCTGGCGGCTCCGGGTAGCGGGAGGCCAGCAGCGCGAAGCTGCGCCGGTCGCTGCCGAGGATCCGGTACTGCTCCCCCGCCAGCCACACCAGCCGCTCGCGGGGCACATCGCCGCTCTCCAGCAGCGCGAGGAACCGGTTGCCGGAGGCCGCGGCCTCCTCCCGCACGGCTCGAACCAGCTCCGTCGCGTCATGGGTCGACATGGCCTCAACCCAGCATCCGGCGCCCCGCCCCGTCAACCCACGGCCGGTCAGAGGACCCCATCAGCGGACTGATCACCAACTTTCGGATCTTCCGTGACAAGACCACCCAGCCCGCAGCAAGACCCATCTGATCACGTGGATACGATGAAACTCGGAGCGTCTACGCAGGTGTGGACAGCAGTTGGGAGCGAGTGCATGTCCGATTTCGAGCTCAACCACACGGGCGGGCGGATGCCTCTTGAGGTGACGCAGGCCACCGAGGGACCCTCGGGGCTCGGCATCAACAGTCTCCTCAAGGAGACCGGCCACGTCACCCTCGACGCGGGGTTCACCAACACCGCGTCGACCACGTCGTCGATCACCTATATCGACGGCGAGGCGGGCATCCTGCGGTACCGCGGCTACCCGATCGAGGAGCTCGCCGAACGGTCGTCCTTCCTGGAGGTCGCCTACCTGCTGATCTACGGCGAGCTGCCGACCGCCGATCAGTTGGAGCGGTTCACCGACCGGGTGCGGCGGCACACGCTCCTGGACGAGAAGTTCCGCAACTTCTTCTCGGTGTTCCCGCGGCGGGCCCATCCGATGGCGGTCCTGTCGTCGGCGGTCAGCGCGCTGTCCACCTTCTACCAGGACAGCCTGGACCCCTTCGACGACGAGCAGGTCGACCTGTCCAGCGTCCGGCTGATCGCCA
The DNA here is from genome assembly GCF_039536785.1 of Actinomadura miaoliensis. Lineage (NCBI taxonomy): Bacteria > Bacillati > Actinomycetota > Actinomycetes > Streptosporangiales > Thermomonosporaceae > Actinomadura > Actinomadura miaoliensis. The sequence continues at coordinate 15,855 of NZ_BAAAZG010000017.1, read as the reverse complement.
AGCTGCCGACGATCGCCGCGTACGCCTACAAGACCTCCGTCGGACAGCCGCTGCTCTACCCCGACAACTCCCTGGGGTACGTGGAGAACTTCCTGCGGATGACGTTCGGCCTGCCCACCGAGCCGTACGAGGTCGACCCCGAGATCGTACGAATCCTGGACATGCTGTTCGTCCTGCACGCCGACCACGAGCAGAACTGCTCGACCTCCACGGTGCGGCTGGTCGGCTCCAGCCACGCCAACCTGTTCTCCTCGGTCTCGGCGGGCGTGGACGCGCTGTTCGGCCCCCTGCACGGCGGCGCCAACCAGGCCGTCCTGGAGATGCTCGAACGCATCCACGCCGAGGGCGGCGACGTCGAGGGCTTCGTCCGCCGCGTCAAGAACAAGGAGCCGGGCCTCAAACTCATGGGCTTCGGCCACCGCGTCTACCGCAACTACGACCCGCGCGCGGCCGTGGTGAAGAAGGCCACCAAGAAGGTCCTGGAGACCCTCGGCCAGGACGACCCGCTGCTCGACCTGGCCATGCGCCTGGAGGAGGTCGCGCTCAGCGACGACTACTTCGCCGAGCGCAAGCTGTACCCGAACGTCGACTTCTACACCGGCGTCATCTACAAGGCCATGGGCTTCCCCACCAACGCCTTCACCGTCCTGTTCGCCCTGGGCCGCCTCCCCGGCTGGATCGCCCAGTGGCGCGAGATGATGAGCGACCCCGCCACCAAGATCGGCCGCCCCCGCCAGGTCTACGTCGGCCCCGGCGAACGCCACTACGTCGACATCTCCGACCGCTGACCCTTCACGCACACGCGCCGGGGACACGGGTGGTGTCCCCGGCGCCTCGTTTTGTGCGGCGGTTATCCCCAGAACGTCGTTCTATTTTCGTGGGGGTCGCCGACGGCCGAACCTGTATGGCGAACGCACGCCACAGGAGGCCGCCATGTCCGAAACGATCGACGTCACCGTGCCCGAGGAGGTCACCGCGACCTTCGTCGTCGCGGCCGACCAGGCCGATCTGCCGCTTCCTTTCGAGGGACTGCCCGAGCCGTTCGCCGCCGAAGCGGCCGAGCGGCTCGGCACGCCTGCCCTGTCGGTGACCACGTACAGCGCCGACGCCTCACCATGGGACCTCCACCGTCCACTGCACGCGCCCGACGAGGACGAGCCCGAATCGGCGCGGAAGGCCGCGCACCATATCGGAGTCACCGCCACCGTCCCCGCGCACGACCTGCCGTTCGGCCTCCAACTGGCCCGCGCCGTGACCGGCGCCGTCGCGGACGCCGTCACGGGCGTCCCGATCGACATCGACACCCGCCAGGTCGTACCGTTCTGGGACGCCCCCGAACCGTCACGGTTCGCTCTGGCCGACGACTGGCTGGGCGCCTGGCTGCCGCCCTTCCCCGTCAACCCCCAGTGCCCGGCGGCCGACGACGACCACGACGGCTGCGCGTGCCTGGAACTCACCACCCGCGGCCTGACCCGCTTCGGCCTCCCCGAACTACGCATGACCGCCGTCAGTTGCCGCCATGACCTCGCCGCTCTCAACATCCTGCGCACCACGGCCCAACGCCTGCTCCCCCTCGGAAGAAGCCCCGGACGCCACGCCCTCTCCAGAGAACTCGCACTCACCGGCATCGACTTCGGCGCCTACTGGGGAACCGACGAACCGATGTGGAGCGGCGGCCCGGTGCCCGTCCAGCTCACCCGCCTCCGCCCGGACCTGCTGAGAGTCGGCCCTCCCCCCGACTGGCCCGGCTCACAGAACGAGTGGCTCTGGGACGAACTCCCGCCAGTCCTCTACGACCTCCTCAGCTACACCCCCGACCCCCCAGACCCCGTAGCCCCGCAGTAACCCACCCAAACGAGCCTCCGTCCCACCCCGCAACCGACCAGACGGCCCCCACCCAGCCGCCCTAGAAGCCCCTCCACGACCGCAGCGACGCATGAACACCACACGACAGCACACGGCCCACTCGCAAGAATCGTGCCACCAGGCCGTACGCGACGAAGATCCAACAGCAAACGCTGTTTCCTCAGGGGCATTGCGGCCGGCTGGTGAAGTGACGCCGCCGCCGGATCATTCAGGACAACAGCGCGCAACCGCCAGTCACGCCTTCAACTCACCGAGCACGACTCTCACCACAACGTCGATTTCGCTGAGAACCTGTCCGACAAATGGGCCCCGCAGGGTGGCAGCGCCCAGCGCCATGTCGCAGCGCCCGGCGGCCCCGCCTCGCACAGCTCGACAGCCCGCGTCACACAACTCGACGGCCCATGTCGCAGCGTCCGGCGACCGCATCACACGACTCGGCGCCGCGTCACACGGCTCGGCGGCCCGAGTGGCAGGACTCGGCGCCGCGTGACACGGCCCGGCAGCCCATGTCGCAACGCCCGGCCGCCGCGCCGCACAACTCGGCGGCCCGCGTCGCACAGCTTGACAGCCCAGGTCGCACAGCTTGGCAGCCCGCGTCGCACAGCTCAGCGGCCAGCGTCGCACGACTCGACGGCCCATGTCGCAGCGCCCGGCGGCCCGCGTCACCCGGCCCGGGCGGCCCATGCCGCAGCGCCCGGCCGCCGCGTCACATGGCCCGGCAGTCCTCCTCGCACAGCTCGGCAGCCCGCGTCGCACGACTCGACGGCCATGTCGCTGCGCCCGGCGACCGCATCACACGGCCCAGCAGCCCGCGTGGCATGACTGGGCGCCGCGTCGCACGACTCGGCAGCCCGACATCGCACTGCTCGACGGCCCGCGTCGCACGGCTAGGCGGCCCTCCTCGCACAGCTCGGCGGCCGGCGTCGCACGGCCCGGCAGCCCGCATCACACGACTCGACGGCCCATGCCGCAGCGCCTGGCCGCCGCGCCGCACAACTCGGCGGCCCTCCTCGTACGGCGGGCAGCCCGCATCGCACGGCCCGGCGCCGCGTCACCTGGCACGGCGGCCCATGTCTCAGCGCCCGGCGACCGCGTCACACGACTCGGCAACCGCGCCGCACAGCTCGACGGCTCATGTCGCAGCGCCCAGCCGCCGCGTCACACGACTCGGCGCCGCGTCACACGACTCGACAGCCCGCATCGCACGGCTCGACGGCTCATGTCGCAGCGCCCGGCGAGCGCGTCGCATGGCTTGGCGGTCTGTGTGGCGCGGCTTGGGGCGGGTGGGAGGGGGCGGCGGGCCAGTAGGGGTTCTACTCCTCTGGCTGCAGGCTGTGGGCGGCGACGACCGCAGCATGTCCCGCATTCGCTGCGTCTGCCAGCGGCAGCACGCCATCTCGCTGGTATTGACCGGCGGGATGGCGGCCAGTAGCGGGCGTACTGCCAGTCCGGCGGTGAAGGGGGCGGCGTCAGGGGGATGCCGACGCCGGTGGTGGCGTGGTGCTGTGTCGTAGGGCTCGGCTCGTGTGGCGGGAGGCGGCGGCGAGTGGCGTGCTGGCGGTGTCAGCGTTCGACGGCCAGGCGTACTCCGAGGCCGATGAACACGCCGCCCGTCGCGACGTCGATCCGGCGGCGGGCGGCCCGCCTGCGGCGCAGCCATCCGCCGATCCGTCCCGCCAGCACTCCGACCGTCCCGTCGACCAGGAACTCCAGCACGATCAGGAGCGTCCCGAGAATCGCGAACTGCAACCACACATGGCCGAGCCCCGGGTTGATGAACTGCGGGAGGAAGGCGATCGTGAACGTGACCATCTTCGGGTTGAGCAGGTTCGTCAGCAGGCCGGACAGATACGCCCGGCGCCCCGGCATCCCGCCGCTCTCGACCGGCACGTCCTCCATGGCGGCCTTGCGGTGACGGATCATCTGGACGCCGAGGTAGATCAGGTAGGCGGCACCGACGACGCGCACCACCGTGAAGGCGACCGGCACCGCCGCGAACAGGGCGGCCAGCCCGGCGGCCGCCACCGCGACGTGCACGGCCTCGCTCGTCGCGACCCCGGCCGTGGCGAGCAGGCCGGCGCGCGGCCCGCCCCGCATCCCGCACCCCAGGACGAACAGCATGTCAGGCCCTGGAGTGATCATGGCGACCATGGTCGTGACGGTGAACGCCACAAGAAGGTGCTGGTCAATCGGCATGGGGTGATCGTCGCACATCAACACATCCCACGCTTACTGATTATTCGCTCGACAACGGTTGGGAGTCTGTGGAACAGGCGCCATCCCCGGCCAGGTGGTGGGAGCAGCAGAGGCAGGTTGACACCCGAAGGCATCCAGAAAATGGGAAGCACCTGCGCACCGCCCTCACCGCTGTAACGCAGCGGCGAACGAACGACGTGCGCGCCGGCATGCACGGCGCCGCTGACGGCAGCGCCGCCCAGTTCCGAGGCCACGGCCAGACCGCCGGTTTCAGGATCGCTCCGCACAATTCCACCGGGTCGACCGCTTCCACGAGCCGCCACCGCGGCCTGATCGGGACCATCGCCCACCAACTGCCCGTGGCGTTTCCGTACCACGCCTGCACGTCCGGAAACTCCTGCTTGACCCGTTGGGGAGCGGACGGGGTGGGTTGTTCGCGGTTTGGCGGTGTGGTGGAAGTCAGGCTGGGCGGTGTAGGGGGGTGTGGCGTTTGCGGAAGCTGTCCAGGCGGCTGGCGGTCAGGTCGTAGCGCAGGGTCAGGGCGATGGACGCGGCGGTCAGTGCGGCGGGGACCAGGGTCGCGCCGAAAAGAATGGCGTCGACGGCGCTGTCCGGCTGGGCCACCGGCTCCTCGGGTTCGGACGAGACGAATCTGGTGGCGGCCAGCAGCCAGCCGAACAGCAGGGCGCCGAGTGCCATCGTGACGGTTTCGAGGGCGGTCCACAGTCCGGTGAACACTCCGGCGCGGCGCGTGCCGGACCGCAGTTCGTCGTAGACGAGGGTGTCGGCCAGCATGGAGAACTGCAGCAGTTGCAGACCCGCGTATCCGATACCGACCAGCATCGTGCACAGGTGCGCGTACACCGCGCCGAACATCGGGGTCAGCGTCAGGCACGCCCCGCCGAGCAGGAACAGGCCGCCGGCGACGACCATGGCGCCGCGCTTGTCGTAGTGGCGCGCCACCGCCACCCAGCCGGGCATCACCAGCACCATCGGGCCGATGAGGGCCAGGAAGATCGTGGTGATCGCGCCGGTGTCCTCCAGGATGTAGGACGCGAAGTACGGCGCGCCCGCCAGCATGATCCCGACGGCCAGCATCTGGGCGCAGCTGAGGCAGGCCAGCAGGACGAACGGCCGGTTCCCGCGTGCCGCGGCCAGTTGCCGCCGGAGGGTGGCGTGTTCCGCGGGGCGGTCGGAGTCGCTCCGGACGATGCGGGGCGCCCGGGCCGTGCCGAAGAACGTGCCGACCATCCCGGCGAGCATCACCGCGCCGATGACCAGGCCCATCAGCCGGTAGCCCGGAATGGTCGGGTCACCGCCCCGCGAGTTCACGAGTAGCGGAGCCAGGCCGCCCGACAGCAGGATCGCCAGGCCCAGGAAGGCCATCCGCCAGGTGAGCAGCACGGACTGCTCGTGGTAGTCGTCGGTCATTTCCGCCGGCATGGCCTTGTACGGGACCTCGAACAGCGCGTACGCGGTGGCGGCGAGCACGAAGCATCCGCCGATGTACAGGGCGGCGGGCACCCCGCGCAGCGAGGTTCCGGCGAACATCAGCACGAACAGCGGGGGCAGAGTGATGGCGCCCGCCAGCAGCCAGGGCCGTCGCGCGCCGTGTCGTGACACCGTGTGGTCGGAATACCGTCCCACCAGCGGATTGATCAGCAGGTCCCATACTTTTGGCAGGAAGACGGCGACCCCGGCGACTCCCGCGGGAACGTCGAGCACATTGGTGAGGTAGTAGAGAAGCAGCAGGCCGGGGATGGTGCTGAACGTTCCCGTACCGAAAGAGCCGATCCCATAGCCGATGCGCAGCGAGCGGGGCAGTGGAGCCGGAGGCATTGGCCCATTAGAACGTGTTCCACCACGGTGGAGCAATGTGACTATATGGTCATTTTTGGCCGGTTATGGCGTACTCGCTTGTCGATTGCCAAGAAGGCGCCGTAACGGGCGGCTTGTGCCGCGGCGCGCCGTACCGCCTGCGTGCCGGACCTCCTAGTGAACGTGCCGCCGACCGTGGGGAGATGGTCGTCCTTTTCACGGCTGCACCGGCCCGGTGGAGGCGCATCGGTGCCGCTGGGAGGTCCGGCAACCGCCTGCGCGTGTCTTCGTCGCGGTGCTGTTCGGACCTGTCTTAGTACTCCCACCAGGTCCCGGTGTGCAGGGCGAACAGGATTCCGCGCAGCACCTTGCGATCGTCCAGCCGCTTGCGGCCGGGGTGACGCTTGCGGCGCTCGACCGTCGGCAGAAGCGGCTCGATCCGCTCCCACAGGCTGTCGGGCACGATCCACGGGGATTGCTCGCCTTACGCACACCGCCACACCACACCAGCCATCACCATGTGCCGCGCTGCATGCTTTTATGACCTCTTAAGCGCGGTCGGGGCCGCGGTTGCGACGTCTGCGAGCCGTGGTGGCGGCCATCCTGGCCGGCCTCGGCAACATGGTGGACGCCGGGCTTCCATGCTGGCGGTGGACTGCCGCGGGCACCGTGCTCAGGTTCGCACCGGCGGCTAACGTCGTCTGCCATGGAGACCGAGGGAGTGCCGGGGGCGCTCGGCCGGGTGCTGGACGACATCGCCGAGGAACGCGCCGCACAGGATCGTCGGTGGGGTGTGCAGGAGTTTCCCGACGGCAGCGGGCCGCAGTACGCCGAGGCGGCCGAGCGCGCGAAGCGCGAGTGCGCGGAGGCGTGGACGCGCGGAGAGCTGACCTGGCGGCACGTGCTGACCGAGGAGTTCTACGAGGCGCTCGCGGAGTCCGATCCCGCCGAACTCCGCACGGAACTGATCCAGACGGCCGCCGTCGCGGTGAAATGGGTGCAGTCTCTGGACCGCCGGCACGGCGCCGCGTCCAGTCCCGGTGGCAGCGGCGGCGCACGAGCCGAGAAGCTGGTCCGCGACCGCGTTCCCGACATCATCCGGGCCGACGGCCGCGAACCGGACGTGCGCGTCGTCGCGGACCCGGAGTACGCGGCGATGCTGCGGGCGAAGTTGTACGAGGAGGCCGGGGAATACGTTTCGAGCGGGGACGCGGAAGAACTCGCCGACCTGCTGGAGGTCGTCCACGCGCTGGCGGCCCTACACGGCCTCGACCCGGAGGAACTCGAACGGCGACGTGCGGCCAAGGCCGCCGAACGTGGTGGATTCGCCGGCCGCACCGTCCTGCGGCTGCCTTCCGGCAGTTCGCAGAGCTGACTTTGGGACGTCGCACCGAGCCTCCGTCTACGGGCAACGGCCCCGGGCGGGCAGGGAGGTCGGGCCGAGCGAGGGCACGTCGGTCTGATGGCGGACGGCGTCGATTGCCCTTTTCTATGTGGCCGTGACGGTTGCTCGTGCGGTTCCTGGCCGCTCGCTCGTGCTGCTGACGCGGTTCTTTTCCGAGGCCGCTCGCGTCAGGGGACGCGGTCGGCGCCGATGCGGTCGGCGATTTCGGGCGGCAGCGGGTAGGGGCGTTCCTTCGGCAGGAGGGAGTTCGCCTTGGCGGTGTCGCCGTCCTGCAGGAGGCGGTGGATCTTGCGGACGAGAGGCGTTCGGTCCTCGATCGAGATCGTCCAGTCGTCCACGTAGCGGTCCACGATGTGACGGCTGATGCCGACCTGAAGGCTGCGGGCCTCCAGCTTGGCGCCGCGCAGGGTGCGTTCGGGATCCCACTGGACGTGGACGAGCGCTCTGGCGAAACGCGCGCGCCACTCGTCGGAGTCACGGAAAACGCGCCGGTCGGGGTGGGTCGGCACGGCCTGCCGAAGGGCCTCCTCCCAGCCGGCACGGGTGATCCGCACGGCGAGGATCATCTCCTGGCCCGGCTTGCGGGCCCAGTTGCTGCGTGCCATCAGCCACAGGAACGACGGTTTGATCCACGTCATCCTGATGCGGGAGAACGGGGGCACGAACCGGCCGGCCTCCAGCGCGGGGACGGCGATCCCGGGCCGGTACGCCTGGTAGACGGTGATCGACTCGCGGTCGTGGACAGCGCGGATCTCATGCGTGCGCATCGGACGGGCGGCTCCTCGCCGGGACGGCCTCGGGGTTCGACGGTGCCCAAACGATGCCGCCGCGCCGTCCGCCCGTTCAACCGAAAAAAGATCAGGCGTTCGTCCGGTGGCGGCGGCGGTGGGCCTTCTGGCGGCAGGCCTGGCCGCAGTACCGGGCCGGACGCCCCGTCCCCGCCGTCTGCAACGGGGCACCGCAGACCGCACATCCCCTGGTTTCGTTACTACTTTCGTTACGTGACGGATGTTTCGTTACGGCACCGCCCGGCGGGCGGAGTGCGTCACCGACCAGCTCGATCATTCGCCCCGGGCGCCCCGCCGCCCGGCTCTGCCGCTCCATGACCAGGCATCCGCTCATGACGGCTCGCACATCGGCCACGTCCACGTCGCCGCGCACGGCACCGGCCTGCTGGGCGCGGCGGAGCAGCGCGCCGAGGACGTCGTTGAACTCCGCGTCGATGCAGCCGACTTTGAACCGGTCGATGCCCCCCTCGTCGGCCAGGGCCTCGCACAGCGCGTGGTTGAACATCGCCCGGTCGACGACGGCGGCGAAGAAGCCGAAGAACGCCGCGCCGGGATCAGCGGCGGTCAGCAGGGCGCGCGCATCCGTCACGATGCCGTTCAGCCGGTGGCTCACCACCTCCCAGAAGAGCGCCTCCTTCGTGGGGAAGTGCCGGTAGACCGTGCCGGCGCCGACGTTGGCGCGGCGGGCGATCTCGTCCAGCGGGACCAGCCTGCCCTCCTCGGCGAACGCCTCCTGCGCGGCCCGCAGGATCCGCTCGCGATTACGCCGGGCGTCAGCCCTCAGCCGCGTCCCCTCGTCAACGCCCACCTGACCGGTCACCTCCCAGACCCCCTTCACGACGTCCTGGAATCCGAAGACCCCGCACGACCTGCCGCCGATCCCCAGCCTCCCAGAACTTCACGTCAAGGCGACACATTCCATGTCCTCACCCGTTGCCATGCAGGACGACGGACAGCGCCACCGGGCGATGGTGATCTTCGACAGCCCGTAGGCCGAACTGTTCGGTACGGGCGTGCCGTGACGGCGCCATGACCCGGCGCACCGGTACCTGCCGTCCCAAGAAGCCCGTGCCGAGCAATCGTCGGAGGGGTATGGCACAGCGCGGCCGACGACCAAGCACGGCCGGCAGCGCCAGGGCATTCTCCCAGGCGGCCAGGGCGTCGCCGGGATCGGCGGGCAGCGTGGAGGCCGCCATGACCTGCTCCGTCCGGTCCGCCTTCAGCCAGGTGTACGCCAGACGTCGTGCTAGGCCGGGCGACCACGGGGCCCACCAAGTGACGTTCCCAGGCGCAGCACGCTGGACGATCACCCGCCGCACCGGCAGCCACGGCGGGCTCGCCCACGAAACGACAGCGCCGTGCGCACCGCCCGCGCGTTCACCTTCCGGCGGCTCGGCAGGGCCGACCGTCGGCCCGCAGGGGCGCGACGACGTTGACAAGCGGGGCGAGCGTTCCGGTATGGTCCCTCTTAACCGGGCCGAGCGTTCCGGATCATCGGACGTCACGGCTGGGCGACGAGACGAGGAGATGTGCGGGATGACGAATACGGCGGTGGTCGAGGCCCGGCGGCGGCTCGGCCGGGTCGGAGCGGGGCTGATGGTTCCGATCGCGCCGGCCGAGGAGTGGCGGCGGGCGGTCGGGCGCGTGGAGAAGGCCGGTTTCGGGTCGGTGTGGATCAATGAGGCGATCGGCGGGCGGGAGGCGTTCGCGCAGCTGGGGGTGCTGCTGGCGGCATCCGACCGGCTCGTCGCCGGAACCGGCATCGCCAACCTGTGGGCGCGCCACCCCGCGGCCATGCAGGGCGGCGCCGCGGTGCTGGCCGACGCCTATCCGGGCCGGGTGGTGTTCGGCGTCGGCGTCAGCATGGGAGCCATCGTCGAGGGCAGCGGCCAGAAGTGGGACGCGCGGCCGCTGCGGCGCATGCGCGAATACCTCGACGCCATGGACGCCTCCGCCGACCAGGCGCCGAAGCCGGCGGTGCCCTTCCCCCGCCTGATCGCCGCGCTCGGCCCGAAGATGCTGGAGCTGGCCGCCGAACGCGCCGACGGCGCCATCACCGCCACGCTGCCGGTCGAGCACACCCGCATGGCACGCGAGGTCCTCGGTCCGGACAAGCTGCTGGTCGTGGGGCAGGCCGTCATCCTCGAGACCGATCCGGACAAGGCCCGCGCCATCGCCCGCCAGGTCACGAACCCGGGACTGCCCGAGTCCCCCTACGACCAGGCGCTCAGGCGGCTGGGATACAGCGACGAGGACCTCGCCGACGGCGGAACGGACGAGCTCGTCGACAAGCGCATCCCCTGGGGAACCCCGGACGCCATCGCGGCGAAGATCGCGGAGCACCTGGACGCCGGCGCCGACCACGTGTCCGTCTTCGCCCTCACCCCCGACCTGGAGACCATGACCGATCAGCTGGAGGCGCTCGCCCCCGCCCTGTTGAAGCTCGGTTAAGCCCGGCTGGGGCTCGGTCAGCGGGGGCGGACGACGCCCGTCTCGTAGGCGACGATGACGAGCTGGGCCCGGTCGCGCGCGTGCAGCTTGGCCAGCAGGTGCCCGATGTGGGTCTTGACGGTGGCCAGGCTGAGCCGCAGATGGTCGGCGATCTCGGCGTTGGACAGGCCGCGCGCGACCAGTTCCAGCACCTCCAGCTCGCGGGAGGTCACCCCGTCCAGCTCGCGGGCCACCGGGCGGGACGGTTCGGGGCGGCGGACGAACTCGGCGATCAGCCGCCGGGTGACGGTCGGGGCGAGCAGCGCCTCCCCCGCCGCGACGACACGGACGGCCGCCAGCAGGTCGGCGGGCGGGGTGTCCTTGAGCAGGAATCCGCTGGCGCCCGCGCGCAGCGCCGCGTAGACGTAGGCGTCCAGGTCGAACGTGGTGAGGATGAGCACCCGCACGTCCGAGGTGGCGCAGATGCGGCGGGTGGCCTCGATGCCGTCCATCTCGGGCATCCGCACGTCCATCAGGACCACGTCGGGCCGTTCGCGGGCCGCCAGGTCGACGGCCTCGGCGCCCGTGCCGGCCTCGCCGACGGCGACCAGGCCGGGCGCGGTGTCGACCAGCAGCCGGAAGCTGCCGCGCACCAGCGCCTGGTCGTCGGCGACCAGTACCCGGATGTCGGTCATCCGCTCCTCACGGTGTCGTACGGCAGGCGGGCCCGCACCGCGAAACCGCCCTCGGGGCGGGGCCCGGCGGTGAAGTCCCCGCCGTACATCATGGCGCGTTCGCGCATGCCGATCAGTCCGTGCCCGGCACCGGGGGCGGGGTCGGGCGGCAGCGTGCGCGCGCCGGGCCCGTCGTCGGTGACCTCGATGCGCACCTCGTGCCCGTCGGCCTCGACCAGAACGCGGCAGCGCGCCGGGGCGGCGTGCTTGACCACGTTCGTCAGCGCCTCCTGGACGATCCGGTACGCCGACAGCGCGACGCCCTCGGGCAGCTCCCCCACCCTCAGTTCCAGCTCGACGCGCACGCCCGCCAGCGCCGCGCGTTCCACCAGTCCCGCCAGTCCGGCCAGGCCCGGCGCGGGCGCCAGTTCGGCGTCGGCCGGACCGCCGGTGCGCAGCACCCCGAGCAGCTGGCGCATCTCGGCGAGGGCGCCGCGGCTGGCGGACTCGATGACGCGCAGCGCGTCGCGGGCCTCCTCGGGCCGTTCCTCGGCGACGTGGTTGGCGACCCCCGCCTTGACGGCGATCAGGCTCATGCTGTGTGCGACGACGTCGTGCAGCTCGCGCGCGATCCGCAGCCGTTCCTCGGCGACCGCCTGGTCGGCCAGCCGTGTCGCCGACTGCTCCGCCTGCGCGCGCCGTTCCCGCACGGCGCGTCCGAGCGTCCACGCCCCGCCGAGGACGGCCAGGGCGAGCAGGATGTCGAGGAGGCGTTCGGCGCGCCAGTCGCGGGGTCCAACAAGTGCGCCGGCGAACAGCGTCACGCCGCTGAACGCGCCGATCACGGGCGTGGGGATCCAGCGGCGCCGCGGCTGGACGAGCGCGACCGCGTACAGCGCGTACGCGGCGGCGGCGAACGACAGGTTCGGCAGGTCGGCGGGCACGGAGACGATCGACAGGGCCAGGACCAGCGCGAACACCGTGACGGGCCAGAGGCGGCGGACGGCGAGCGGCAGTCCCGTGCCGGAGATGACGAGCCATTCGGCCGGGCCGGGCAGCGCGGCGTCGCCAGGGGCGCGAGCGCCGGTCAGCCCCATCAGGAACAGCGTGTAGAGGACGGCGAACGCGGCGTCCATCGCGATGAGCTGACGGCGGTCCAGCCGTCTGGCCAACAGGGAACGCAACTCCGAATCCGCCACGTACCGACCGTAACGGCGCCGACGCCCGGATCGCCTCCGGCCACGGGATGTCATCCCTGGGTCTGACAAGCGCGCGCGAGGCGAGCCGCCGTCGCCCCCTGGTCGCAGGTGCGGTTTCGGCTCGTGCTCCGATGCCTCACCGCGCCCTGACACGCGACCGTTGACGGCATGATCGAAGTACGTGAGCTGACGAAACGCTACGGCCCCACCACGGCCGTGGACCGGCTGTCGTTCCAGGTCTCCCCCGGCACCGTGACGGGGTTCCTGGGGCCGAACGGCGCGGGCAAGTCCACGACCATGCGCGTGCTGCTCGGCCTGGCATCGCCCACCTCCGGCGCTGCGCTGGTCAACGGCAGACGCTACGCCGAGATGCGTCGTCCCCTGTGCGAGGTGGGGGCGCTCCTGGATGCGACGGCCGTGCACGCCGGCCGCACCGCCTACGACCACCTGCGCTGGCTGGCGCGCAGCAACGGCATAGGCACACGCCGCGTGGCGGACGTGCTGGAACAGGTCGGTCTGGCCGGGGTGGCGCGCAAGCGCGCCGGCGGTTTCTCCCTGGGCATGAAGCAGCGGCTGGGCATCGCGGCGGCGTTGCTGGGCGACCCCGGCGTGCTGGTCCTGGACGAACCCGTCAACGGACTCGATCCGGACGGCGTGCGCTGGATCCGCGAACTGCTGCGCGCGCTCGCCGCCGAGGGACGGGCCGTGCTGGTCTCCAGCCATCTCATGAGCGAGATGGAGATGACCGCCGACCATCTCGTCATCGTCGGCCGGGGACGCCTCATCGCCGACACCTCCGTCAAGGAACTGGCCGCGCGGTTCCAGCGCGGCGTCCTCGTCCGGTCTCCCCGGCAGGCCGAGCTCAGCGGCGTGCTGGCGGCGGCGGGCGCGAGCGTGGACACGCTGCCCGACGGCGGGCTGTCGGTGAGCGGCCTGGACGTCGCCCACATCGGCGAGCTGGCCGCCGCGCGGGGAATCCCGCTGCACGAGGTGAGGCCGCGCGGCGCCTCCCTGGAAGAGGCGTACATGGAGCTGACCGGCGCGGACGTCGACTACCGCGCCGCCGAGAGGGCGCGGTCGTGAGCGGGGCGCTCGCCGCCGAGTGGATCAAGCTGCGGTCCGTCCGCTCCACGTACTACGTGTTCGCCGTGGTCGCCTCGACGCTGCTGCTGGCGGCGCTGATGGCGTGGAACGGCACCAACGCCTGGGACTCGGGGACGCCGGAGCAGCGCGCGGCCTGGCAGCGGGCACAGCCGCTGGAGACGATGTTCCTGCCGCTCGTGCAGTTGTGCGCGGCGGTGCTCGGCGCGATGGCGATCACCTCCGAGTACACGACCGGGATGATCCGCACCAGCCTGACGGCCGTGCCGTCCCGCCCCGCCGCGCTGGCGGCCAAGGCGGCGGCCGTGGCCGCGCCCTCGCTCGCCACCGGGCTCGCCGCGATGTTCGCCACGCACGGCATCGTGCGGCTGGTCATCGGCGACCGTCCCCTGGCCGACTACGACACGCCGTTCCCGGACTCGGTGCCACTGCTGTTGGCGCTGGGGCTGTCGGTGGGGGCCGTGGCGTTGGTGGGCCTGGGCGTGGGCACGGCGTTGCGCTCCACGGCCGGCGCCATCGTCGCCGTCTGCGTGCTGCTGTTCGTGTTGCCCGTCCTGCCGGCGTTCCTGCCGTCCCCCTGGGACGAGCGTCTGGCCGGTGTGCTGCTGCCCAACCTCGCCATGCAGCTGGCGGGGGCGGCCGATGACCCGCTGCTGCCGCCCATGGGGGCCTTCGCGGTCATGGCCGCGTACGTGGTGGTCGCCCTGGGCGCCGGTGCCGTACTGCTTCTGAGGAGGGACGCATGAGGAACACGACCCCCGGGTTCACCGCGGGCAGCGTCCTCGCGGCCGAATGGCTCAAGCTCCGCACGCTCCGCTCCACCTTCTGGACCCTGGCGGCGGCGGTCGCGTTCGTCGGGCTGGCCGCCCTGCTCGCCTGGTACTCCGCCAACGTCTGGGACGGCCTCACCCCGCAGCGACGGGAGCGGTTCGCACTGTCCCCGCTGGCGGACCTGACGTCGTGGGCGGTGTCGCTGTGCATGGCCGTCCTGGGCGTGCTGGCCGCCACGTCCGAACACCGCACCGGCACGATCCGCGCGACGTACGCCGCCGTGCCGCGGCGCGGGATGGTGCTGGCGGCCAAGGCCGCCGTGGTGGGCGCGGTGGCGCTGGCCGCCGGGCAGGTCACGGTGTTCGGTACGTTCCTGGCGTCCTCGGCGATCATCGGCGACCGGCCGATCACCGGCCAGAACCTCGTCCTCGCCGACCAGGCGGCGCACCTGCTCGTCGTCGGCCTGTCGGTCGCGGTGTTCGCCCTGCTGGGCCTCGCCCTCGGCGTCCTGCTGCGCTCGACGGCCGGCGCCATCGTGATCGTCGTGCTGCTGTGGCACATCCTGCCGCTGCTGGTGGCCAACCTGCCCGCGCCCTGGGACGCACGGATCGGCTCGTTCATGCTCGCCGGCCTGCCCGAGCAGGTGGCCGAAGGGGCCGGCACACCGTCCGTCTACGGTGACCTGCTGGCGCCGCCGGCGGCGCTGGCGGTGCTGCTGGCCTACGCGGCGGTGCCGCTGGCCGCCGCCGCGATCACGGCCGGTCGCCGCGACGCCTAGCCCGCGCGCAGGTGGGCCGTCCTGACGGTCAGGCGCCTGCGCATCAGGTCGATCGCCTCGGTGAGGTCGGGGGCGGCGGCCTGGGCGCGCAGGCGCCTGCCGTCGATCTCCACGACGGCCTGGGCCAGCGCGGGCCGCGGCAGCGACGGGTCCTCGACCACGCTCAGGGTGACGCGCACGGACCGGACCCTCTCGCGCGTCCCGGCCAGCGCCTCGTGGACCGCGTCCGTGGCGGCCGCCCGTTCGGCCTCGCCCACCTTTCCCGAGGTCAGGAATGCGGGTTCCGGCAGTTCATGACGTGTCAGGTTCATGATCTCTCCCACTGTGCGGCGGTCAACGCCGAATGGTCGGATCGCCTCCATGAACAAGGACTTCGAAGCCCTTCCCGGAGTTCACCCGACCAGGCGAGAGCTTCATCACGAGAGCTCCGTCACGAGACCCCTGTCACGCGGCCGGCGCCCCCCGGATACCGCCACGCGCCAAGCCGACCCGGTCCACCCGGGCGGCGGCGTGGGCGGCCGTGCGGGCGGGAGCCCGATCCGGGGGCGCCGAAAAGATGAGATATGGAAATGAAGGTTTTCGGGTTCATCGGCGAGGAAAGCCGCGTACAGTTGAGGCCAACGGTTCGCACCAGTACTTGAGTGACGGCCGGGTGGTCTCGGCCACTCGCATGCTCCCATGCCGTCACGGCGGCGCAGCGACGCCGCGTGTTTTCGTGTGCATCCCACAAAACCCATCCGATCCTCTAGCATGGGGCGCGTATCTCCCGCCTGAGAGCGGGCCCGTCGACTGGCTGGTGAACCCTTGCCCCAGGATGCAGCTGCCCCCA
>NZ_BAAAZG010000016.1:241681-279947 GCF_039536785.1 Actinomadura miaoliensis | reverse complement strand
CCCGCCGCGCCGGCCAGCGCGACGCCCGCGCCGGTCAGCCCGGCCGCCACCGCGAGCGCCGTGCCCGGACGCACCCGCCCGGACGGGATGGGCCGCTCGGGGCGCTCCACCGCGTCCAGCCGCCGGTCGGCGTAGTCGTTCAGCGCCATCCCGGCCCAGTACAGGCACACCGACGCCGCCGCCAGCCCCGCCGGCCCGCGCACACCGCGCAGGCCCCCGGCGGCGGCCGCGCCGGACAGCACGTCGCCGGGCACCGACAGCGCGGCCGGCGCCCGCACCAGCTCCACCAGCGCCCTCATCGGCAGCCCCGGGCGGCGAAGGCGCACAGCGTGTCGTACTGCGCGGCCAGGTCGTGCGTCGTCGCGCCGATCGGGTCCTTGAAGAAGTAGGCCAGCTCCGGCAGCGGCCCGGCCCGTCCGGCCGCGTGCGCCGTGGCCACCAGGCGGGCCAGGTCCAGCACCAGGGGCGCGGCGAGCGCCGAGTCGTATCCCTGCCAGGTGAACTGCAGCGTCATCCGGGCGCCCAGGAAGCCCCGGAAGGTCACGTGGTCCCAGGCGGTCTTCTGCTCGCCCAGGTCGGCGACGTAGTCGATGTGCAGCGGCCCGTCGACCGGGTAGCCGAGCGTCTCGGCCACCAGGCGCCGCTTGGAGTCCAGCTTGCTGGCGGCCGCCTGCGGGTCGGCCAGGTTGGCGCCGTCGCCGCCGCCCAGCAGGTTGGTGCCCGCCCAGGAGCCGACCCGCAGGTTCCGGCCGGCGAACATCGGCGCCAGCGCCGCCTTCACCAGCGTCTCGCCCGTCTTGCCGTCGTTGCCCGCGTACGGGACGGCGCGTTCGCGGGCCAGCTCCGCCAGCGCGGGCAGCCGCGCGCCCACCGAGGGGGTGAAGTCGACGTGGCCGCAGCCCGCCTCGAACGCCGCGTAGGCGTAGCAGGCGCTGGCGGGCAGCACCATCGTGCCGCCGTCGATCGCGCGCCGCAGGGCGGCCAGGGTGGCGTGCTCGGGACGCGGCGCGGTCGGCGGCTCGGTCGCCGTCACGTTCACCACCACGACGCGGTCCAGGGCGTGCCGGTCGCGGAAGGCGCGGATGTCGTCGGTCAGGCGGCGCAGCGTCCCCGCCGGGTCGCGGGTGCGGCCGTCGGCGCCGCCGGTGACGATGTCGGCCTCCACCGCGGCCAGCTCGTCGCGCAGCCGCGCGGGCAGACCGGGCGGGACCACGCCCGCGTGGGCGAGCTGTTCGGCGCGTTTCAGCAGGGGGACGTCGACCAGGTCGTGCCCGCCGAACACCAGGTCGCTCACCGCGGGCAGCCCGGCGTCGGGGAAGCCGGGGACCTCGCAGACGAATCCGGTGCGCTCGGCGAGCCCGGCACGGACGGCCAGCGCACCGAGGACGGCCGTCGTCGCCACCGATCCGCGGGCGCCCGCCAGCCACACGCCGGTACCGCTCATGTTCAAACCGCTCCTCGCTCGGTGCCGCGTTCCAACCGGAACGCGGGGGTGGGTTCACGATGTCGGGGACGCAGTCGGGAGTTGGTTCGCTCGTCGGGTTCGGCTCGTCGGGGTTCGTTCGCCGGAGGACGCGAGTCGGCGTGCGATCTCGCGTGGGGGGTCGCGTCCTTCACGATCGGTCAGGAAACCGACTTTGTCCAGAGAGTGAGAGAAGTTAGTCACAGAGTCGGCCAAATACTTTTCTGGTTCCACGAAAGTGGTTAGTCTCCGGAACGAAACAGGTCCACCCGAGCGCGTGACGTGGGCGTCGGCCGCCGACCCGCCACGGCTTCGGCCTTTCACGGACGGAAGGTTCTAGCATTAAGAGCGAAAGCACGGGGGTCACGCGGGGGATCGAGGCGATGCGGACGATGGCGCGGCCCGAGAACGGGCACCAGGCCCGCCTGCTCGGCCTGCTTCGCGACGAGGGCCCGCGTTCGCGCGCCGAACTCGGCGACGTGGTGCGGCTGTCTCGCTCCAAGCTCGCGGTCGAGCTCGACCGGCTGATCGAGCTGGGCATGGTCGAGTCCGCCGGGCTGGCCGCGTCCCGGGGCGGCCGCCGCTCGGGCATCGTCCGGCTGTCGTCGCGGCTGCGCTTCGCCGGCATCGACATCGGCGCCACGTCCATCGACGTGGCCGTGACCAACGGCGAGATGGAGGTCCTCGGCCACCTGGCCGAGCCGTGCGACATCCGCCAGGGGCCCGAGGTCGTGCTCGAACGCGGCCTGGACCTGCTCGGCAAGCTGCGCGAGCAGGGCCTGTTCGAGGAGATCCACGGCGCCGGGGTCGGCGTGCCCGGCCCGGTCAGCTTCCGCGAGGGCGTCCCCGTCGCCCCGCCGATCATGCCCGGCTGGGACCGCTTCCCGGTGCGCGAGGTCATCAGCCGCGAGCTGGGCTGTCCCGCGCTGGTCGACAACGACGTCAACATCATGGCGCTCGGCGAGCTGCACGCGGGCCTGGCCCGGTCGGTCGAGGACTTCCTGCTGGTGAAGATCGGCACGGGCATCGGCTGCGGCATCGTGGTCGACTCCGGCATCTACCGCGGGGTGTCCGGCTGCGCGGGCGACATCGGGCACATCCGCGTCGACGACGCCGGGCCGGTGTGCGCCTGCGGCAACATCGGCTGCCTGGAGGCCTACTTCGGCGGCGCCGCGCTGGCCCGCGACGCGCTGGTCGCCGCGCGCTCGGCCCGTTCGCCGTTCCTGGCCGAGCGGCTCGCCCAGGCGGGCGAGGTCACCGCCGCCGACGTGGCCGCCGCCGCCCAGGCCGGCGACCCGGTGGCGGTGGAGATGATCCGCGAGGGCGGCCGCCGCGTCGGCCAGGTGCTGGCCAGCCTGGTCAGCTTCTTCAACCCGGGGCTGGTCATCATCGCGGGCGGCGTGGCCGGGCTCGGCCACACCCTGCTGGCCGAGATCCGCAGCGTCGTCTACCGCCGTTCCGCCCCCCTGGCCACCGGCAACCTGCCCATCGTGCTGTCGGAGCTGGAGGCCGCCGCCGGCGTCATCGGCGCCGCCCGGATGATCAGCGACCAGGTCTTCTCCACCGCCTGACCGGCCCGGACGTCCTTCTCGCCGCGCACGGCCCCCGCCCTGCGGCCGTCGCGCGGCCGCTGCGTGCCGTGGCGATCCCCTCGCGTTACGTCACCGGGTGACGTCATCCCGAAGTTTGTCCTGTGAGCGTCGAAAGCTGAACACGCTCTGAGGAAAGGTCTTCTCAAAGTCATCGAAAGTCGGTACCTTCGCGCCAGGCCCTCAGCCAGCCCCCGGAAGGAGCGGCGCGGATGGAGACCACCGCGAACGGCGGCCCCCTGCTCGTCATGAGCGGCATCGTCAAGCAGTTCCCCGGCGTCCGGGCGCTCGACGGCGTCGACCTGACGGTCCGCGCGGGCGAGGTGCACTGCCTGCTCGGGCAGAACGGCGCGGGCAAGTCCACGCTGATCAAGGTGCTGGCCGGGGCGCACCAGCCCGACGCCGGCGAGGTCCGCTTCGACGGCCGCCCGGTCCGGCTGGCCAACCCGACCGACGCGATGCGGCTCGGCATCGCCACCATCTACCAGGAGCTCGACCTGGTGGACGGGCTGTCGGTGGCCGACAACATCTTCCTCGGGCACGAGGCGGCCAAGCTCGGCTTCACCCGGCGCGGCCAGATGAACAAAGCCGCCCGGCGGCTGCTGGAACGGCTCGGCCACGGCGAGATCTCGCCCACCGCCGAGGTCGGGCGGCTGCCCGCCGCCGGACGGCAGGTGGTCAGCATGGCCCGGGCGCTGTCCCACGACGCCCGGCTGATCATCATGGACGAGCCGTCGGCCGCCCTCGCCCACGACGAGGTCGTCAACCTGTTCCGCATCATCCGCGAGCTGACCGCCGCCGGGGTCGCCGTCGTCTACATCTCCCACCGGCTGGAGGAGATCCGCGAGATCGGCGACCGGGTCACCGTGCTGAAGGACGGCCGCACCGTCGCCGTCGGCCTGCCCGCCGACCGCACCCCGACCTCGCAGATCGTCACGCTGATGACCGGCCGCACCGTCGAGTACGTCTTCCCCCCGCGCCCGGGCCCGCGCGAGGACGCGCCGGAGGTGCTGCGCGTCGAGGGCCTCACCCTCCCCGGGCACTTCCACGACGTGTCGTTCGCCGTGCGCGCGGGGGAGATCGTCGGGCTGGCCGGGCTGGTCGGATCGGGCCGCTCGGAGATCCTGGAGGCCGTCTACGGCGCGCGCCGCCCCACCGCGGGCCGGGTGCTGTTGGACGGCCGTCCCGTGAAGGGGGCCAGCACCACCAACGCCGTGCGGCTGGGCATGGGCCTGGCCCCCGAGGAGCGCAAGGCGCAGGCGCTGCTGCTGGAGGAGTCGGTGGCGCGCAACGTCAGCCTCGCCGGGCTGCGCCGCTTCTCCTCCCTCGGCTGGCTGGACCGGCGGCGCGAGCTCGCCGAGGTCGGCGAGCAGCTCAGGGCCCTCGACGTGCGGCCGCACGACCCCGCCCGCAAGGTGCGCACGCTGTCGGGCGGCAACCAGCAGAAGGTCGTCCTGGCCCGCTGGCTGCTGGACGGGCGGCGCCTGCTGCTTCTGGACGAACCCACCCGCGGCGTGGACGTCGGCGCCCGCGCCGAGCTGTACGGGCTGATCCGGCGGCTGGCCGACGAGGGCATCGCCGTCCTGCTGGTCTCCAGCGAGGTGCCGGAGGTGCTCGGCCTGGCCGACCGGGTGCTGGTGCTGCGCGAGGGCCGGGTCATCCACCAGGCCCCCGGCGCCGAGCTGGACGAGGAGGCCGTACTCAACATGATCATGGAAGGGAGCGCCATGGGCGCGGTGGGCACGGTGGGGACGCCATGAGCGAGGCCAAGGGGCACGGCGGCGCCCGTCCGGCGGACACGACCCCGGCCGACACGACCGCTGCCGACACGGCCGCGGCGGACGCCACCGCCGTCGACCGGCCGCCGGCCGACGAGCAGGCCCGGGTCGAGGCTGCCGCGGCGAAGGCCGGCGGGCGGCGCGCGAAGGGCCCCGTGCCGCTGACGGGCGGCCTGGCCCGGGTGGGGGAGAGCAGGCACATCGGCCTGGTCGCCGCGCTGGTGCTGCTGGCGCTGATCGGCCTGGTCACCAAGCCCGACAACTTCGCCACCTCCGACAACCTGGTCAGCATCCTGTCGCTGGCCGCCACCATCGGCGTCATCACCGTCGGCATGACCTTCGTGATCATCGGCGGGGGCATCGACCTGTCGGTGGGCGCGGTGATGGCGCTGGCCTCGGTGTGGGCGACCACCCTGGCCACCCAGTCCTACGGGCCCGGCGTGATGGCGCTGTGCGCGATCCTGGTCGGCACCGGCGCCGGCCTGGTCAACGGGCTGCTGATCTCCTACGGCCGGATGGTGCCGTTCATCGCCACCCTGGCCATGCTGGTCGCCGCGCGCGGCCTGGCCCAGCGGATGTCGGACCGCAGGACCCAGCTGGTGCGGCCCGAGAACGACGCCATCGAGGCGCTGTCCACCACCCGCGTGCTCGGCCTGCCGCTGGTGGTGTTCATCTTCGCCGCGGTCGCCGCCGCCGGATGGGTGCTGCTCAACCGCACCACCTTCGGCCGGCGCACCTTCGCCGTCGGCGGCAACCCCGAGGCGGCCCGCCTGGCGGGCATCGACGTCAAGCGGCACACCCTGCTGCTGTACGCGCTGTCCGGGCTGTGCTGCGGCATCGCCGCGATCATCATCATGGCCCGCACCACCACCGGCTCCAGCACCCACGGCGACCTGTACGAGCTGGACGCCATCGCCGCGGTCATCATCGGCGGGACCCTGCTGACCGGCGGTCGCGGCACCCTGGTCGGGTCGATCCTCGGTCTGTTCGTCTTCACCGTGATCACCAACCTGTTCATCCTCAACGGGCTGGACACCAGCGACCAGCTCATCGCCAAGGGCGCGATCATCGTCGCCGCCGTGCTGCTGCAGCGCCGCGGCCTCGAGGCGCGCACCTAGCGCACCCCCGGCGAGCGCACCAGGCCGGCGCACCCCGCGCACGCCCCCCATCCCATCCCACCTCCCCGCATTCCAGGAGCGACCAATGGCAGACAGCAGCCGCCTCAACCGCAGGGGATTCCTCGTCGGCGGAGCGGTGGTCGGCGCGGGCGCGCTCGCCGCCGCGTGCACCAGCAACGAACCCGAGGCCGACGAGGGCGCCGCGGGCCAGCAGAACGTCGCCGCCGGGGGCGACAACGACAAGCCGGGCAAGCGCGTCACCATCGGGTTCTCCGCGCCGCAGGCCGACCACGGCTGGATCGCCGCCATCGCCAAGAACGCCGAGGCGCAGGCCAAGCGCTACTCCGACGTCGACTTCCAGGCCGTGGAGCCCACCAACGACATCAACCAGCAGATCTCGGCGGTCGAGTCGCTGATCTCCCGCAAGGTCAACGCGCTGGTGCTGCTGCCCAACGACGGCGAGCAGCTCAACCAGGTCGCCCGCAAGGCCATGGACGCGGGCATCCCCGTCATCAACCTGGACCGGGTGTTCCCCGACAAGCTGTCGTACCGCACCTGGATCGGCGGCGACAACTACGGCATGGGCGTGGCCGCCGGCCACTACATCGGCAACAAGCTGAAGTCCAAGAACGCCTCCAACCCGGTGATCGTGGAGATCCAGGGCATCGCCACCCTGCCCCTCACCCAGGAGCGCAGCAAGGGCTTCGCCGACGCGCTGAAGACCTACGGTTTCACGGTGACCGCCAAGCAGGACGCCAAGTTCACCGTGGAGACCGGCAACCAGGTCGCCAGCAACCTGCTGCAGGCGCACAAGAAGATCGACGCGCTGTGGAACCACGACGACGACCAGGGCGTGGGCGTGCTCGCCGCCATCAAGCAGGCGGGCCGCAACGAGTTCTTCATGGTCGGCGGCGCCGGTTCGGCCAACGCCATGCGGGAGATCAAGAACGGCGGGGTGCTGGAGGCCACCGTCACCTACAGCCCCACCATGGCGTCCTCGGCGATCCGGATCGCGCGGCTGATCGCGCAGGGCAAGGGCATGTCCGACCTGGTGGAACGGCAGGTCCCGCAGTCCATCACGCTGGCCTCCGAGACGATCACCAGGCAGAACGTCGACCAGTACCTGCCGCTCGGATTCGAGTCCTGACCGGCGGGCAGGCCCCGCCCGCAGCGCCTTGACAGGGGGAAGACAGATGACTGAAGACCGCAAGCCCGCCCTCGGGATCGGCCTGGTGGGCCACGCCTTCATGGGGCGCGCCCACTCGCAGGCCTGGCGCAGCGTCGCGGCGTTCTTCGACCCGCCGTACACGCCGGTGATGGCGGCGCTGGCCGGCCGGTCCCGGGAGCGGGCCGCCGCGGCGGCGGCCACGCTGGGCTGGGCGGCGGTGGAGACCGACTGGAAGGACCTGCTGCGCCGCGACGACGTCCAGCTCGTCGACATCTGCACCCCCGGCGACTCCCACGCCGAGATCGCGGTGGCGGCGCTGGAGGCGGGCAAGCACGTGCTGTGCGAGAAGCCGCTGGCCAACAGCGTCGCCGAGGCCGAGTCCATGGTGGCGGCGGCGCGGGCCGCCCGGGCCCGCGGCGTGCGCGCCATGGTCGGGTTCAACTACCGGCGGGTGCCCGCCGTCGCGCTCGCGCGGCGGCTGGCGGCCGACGGCCGCCTCGGCCGCATCCACCACGTGCGCGCCCAGTACCTGCAGGACTGGATCGTCGACCCGGAGTTCCCGCTGGTGTGGCGGCTGGACGAGCAGAAGGCCGGGTCCGGCGCGCTCGGCGACATCGGCGCGCACATCATCGACACCGCGCAGTTCATCACCGGCGACCGGCTCGTCGGCGTCAGCGCGCTCACCGAGACGTTCGTCAAGGAGCGGCCGCTGGCGGCCGACGCCGCGGGCCTGGGCGCCACGGCGGACGGCGCGGGGCGCGGCCCGGTGACCGTCGACGACGCGGCGCTGTTCATCGGCCGCACCGCCGGGGGAGCGCTGGCCTCCTTCGAGGCGACCCGCTTCGCCACCGGACGCAAGAACGCGCTGCGGATCGAGGTCAACGGCTCGGCCGGCAGCCTGGCGTTCGACTTCGAGGCGATGAACGAGCTGTGGTTCCACGACCAGACCGCCGAGCCGGCCACCGCCGGGTTCCGCCGGATCCTGGTCACCGAGCCCGAGCACCCCTACGCGGGCGCCTGGTGGCCCGCCGGTCACGGCCTGGGCTACGAGCACACCTTCACCCACCAGGTCGCCGACCTGCTCACCGCCATCGCCGACGGCACCGACCCCGCGCCGTCGTTCGAGGACGGCCTGCAGGTGCAGCGGGTGCTGGAGGCCGTCGCGCACAGCGCCGCGTCCGGCAGCGGCTGGACCCCCATCGAGCAGCCCCAGCCCGCCACGGCCTGACCCGGCGGCGCCACACCGAACCGCCCCCCGAGAACCCGCTCATCCTGCGAACCCACGCGGACGGGGCCCGGATGCCCCCGGGTCCCGCCCGCGTCCGGGACCGGCCCGCCGGTCTCCGGGATCACTGAGAGGAGGACGCCGCCCCCGAACCCGCCCCCTGCGGATCCGTTGCTCCCCCCGGCGAGGAGGAAAGGCATGGAGACCCCCACCCCTCCAGGCCGTACGTACCCCGATTCCCCCCGTTCCCATCGTGACCGCACCCGGCGCGGGCGCCGCATCGTCACCGCGATCGCGACCGCCGTCGTCACCGCCGTGGCGCTGGCCGTCCCCGTCGTGCGGGCGGCCCCGGCCGCGGCGGCGCCCGACGACCACTTCTACCCGTACACGCTGGCGAAGGGCCCGGACGAGGTCGGCGAGCCGATCTCCTTCGAGCCCCTGCCGGACGGCTCGGTGCTGCACACCTCGCGTGACGGCGTGCTGCGCCTCACCGACGCCAACGGCCGCACCTCCGTCGCGGGCCAGCTCAACGTCTACACCCACGACGAGGACGGCCTGCAGGGCGTCGCGGTCGACCCCGGCTTCACCGAGAACCGGTGGGTCTACCTCTTCTACGCGCCGCGGCTGAACACCCCGCTGGGCGACGCCCCCGAGACGGGCACGCCCGCCGACTTCGAGCCGTTCAAGGGCTACAACCAGCTGTCGCGCTTCAAGCTGAGCGAGTCCGGCGAGCTCGACCCGGCCAGCGAGCAGAAGATCCTGCAGGTGCCCACCGAACGCGGCATGTGCTGCCACGTCGGCGGCGACATCGAGTTCGACGCCCAGGGCAACCTGCTGCTGGCCACCGGCGACGACAGCAACCCGTTCCAGTCCGACGGCTACACGCCGATCGACGAGCGGCCGAACCGCAACCCCGTGTTCGACGCGCAGCGCACCTCGGCCAACTCCAACGACCTGCGCGGCAAACTGCTGCGCATCAAGGTCAACGAGGACGGCACGTACGCGATCCCGGACGGCAACATGTTCCCGCCGGGCACCGACAGGACCCGCCCCGAGATCTACGCGATGGGCTTCCGCAACCCGTTCAAGATCTCCGTCGACACGGGCAGCGGCGCCGTCTACCTGGGCGAGTACGGTCCCGACAAGGGCGACGACAACAATCCCGCCCGCGGGCCGAAGGGGCAGGTCGAGTACAACCGGGTCACCGGGCCCGGCTTCTACGGCTGGCCGTACTGCACCGGCGCCAACACCCCCGACGACACCTACGCCGACTACGACTTCGCCACCGGCGCCGTCGGACCCAAGTTCGACTGCCAGAACGGCCCGAAGAACGAGTCACCGCACAACACCGGCATCACGCAGCTGCCCAAGCCCGTCCCCGCGTGGATCCGCTACAGCGGCTGCGACAACGCCGAGATGAACCCGCCGAGCGGGTGCTCGCAGTCGGAGTCCCCGATGGCGGGCCCGGTCTACCACTACGACCCGGAGTCGACCTCCCAGGTCAAGTTCCCGCAGGAGTACGACGGGCTGGTGTTCCTGGGCGAGTTCGAGCGGCGCTGGATCAGGACCGTCCAGGTCGGCGAGGACGGCTCGAAGGGGACGGTGTCGCCGTTCCCCTGGCCGCTGGGCTACAAGGTGATGGACCTGGAGTTCGGTCCCGACGGAGCCCTGTACGTCCTGACCTACGGGGAGTCCTACTTCGGCACCGACGACCACGCGGGCCTGTTCCGCATCGAGCACATCGGCACGACCGGGCGCCGTCCCGAGGTCAGCGTCAGCGCCGACCGCACCTCCGGCGGCAAGCCGCTGACGGTGCGGTTCTCCTCCGCCGGCACGCACGACCCCGAGGGCACCGCGCTGACCTACAAGTGGGACTTCGGCGACGGCACGACGTCCACCCGGCCCAACCCCACGCACCGGTACACCAAGCGCGGGCAGTTCTCGCCCACGCTGACGGTGACCGACCAGAGCGGCAAGTCCGCGACCGACAGCCTGCTGGTCACGGTCGGCAACACCGCGCCCACGGTGACCATCGAGCTGCCCCGGGACGGCCAGCTGGCCAACTTCGGTGACGCCGTCCCGTACCGGATCCGCGTGAAGGACCCCGACGAGCGCGTCGACTGCAGCAGGGTCAAGCTGACGTACCTGCTCGGTCACTCCACGCACTCGCACGCGCTGGCCGAGGCGACCGGCTGCTCCGGCACGCTCCAGACGCCGGCCGACGGCGACCACGGCCCCTCCGAGAACACCTACGGGGTGTGGGCGGCCGAGTACACCGACGGCGGCGGCCGCAAGGGCGTGGTGCCGCTGCGCGGAACCGACGTCAACTTCACCCAGCCCAAGACGCGCCAGGCCGAGCACTACAAGGAGCAGTCGGGCGTGTCGCGGGTCAGCCGTCCCGCCGCGCACGGCAGCGCCACGGCCGGCAACGTGCAGAACGGCGACTGGATCATGTTCGAGCCGTACTGGCTCGGCAACGCCGCCTCGTTCACCGCGCGGGTCTCCGCCGGCGGCGCGGGCGGCACGATCGAGCTGCGGGCCGGGGCGCCCGACGGCACGCTGCTCGGCTCGGCGCCGGTGACGGGCGGAGGCACCTGGGACGGCTCCACCTTCACCACCGTGACCGGCACGATCTCCGGCGCGCCCGCCCAGGCCGGGAAGATCTACTTCGTCTTCAAGGGCGGCTCCGGGAACCTGTTCGAGATCGACGAATTCACCTTCACCACCTCGTCCTGACCTCCCCCTCGACCCTCCGTCCCGCCGCGGCGCGCACGCGGCGGGACGGGTCCCACCCTCCGAAAGGGGACCCACGGTGCACGAGATCAACCGCCGTACCCTGCTGGGCGGCACCGCCGCCACCGCGCTCGGGCTCGGGCTCGCCGCGCTCCCCGGCACCGCGCACGCCGCCGGCGGCGGCCGCCCCACCGGCCGGGTGCCGCGCGGCGCCATCAGCGTTCAGCTGTACACCCTGCGCGACCTGCTCTCCCAGGACGTCGAGGGCACGCTGCGCAGCCTGGCCGCCATCGGCTACCGCAAGGTGGAGCTGGCGGGCACCTACGGCCGCACCGCGGCGCAGTTCCGGCAGATCCTCGACCGCCACGGCCTGCACGGCACCTCCGGGCACATCTCGCTGGCGGCGGACATGGCCCCGGTGTTCGAGGACTGCGTCACGCTCGGGCAGCGTTTCGCGGTCGTGCCGTGGGCGTCGTTCAGCACCGCCGACGAGTGGAAGAAGCTGGCCGACGACCTGAACAAGGCGGGACGGCTGGCGTGCAGATACGGGTTGCGGTTCGGCTACCACAACCACGCGCACGAGTTCCAGAGGCTGCCCACCGGCGAGGTGCCGTACGACATCATCACCTCCCGCACCGACCCCAGGTACGTCCACCTGGAGCTGGACCTGTACTGGGCGGTCGCGGGCGGCCGCGACCCGGTGGAGCTGATCCGCGCCCACCGGCACCGCGTCCTGCAGTACCACGTCAAGGACCGGGCGGCCGACGGCTCGTTCGCCGACCTGGGCACCGGCACGATCGACTTCCCGCGGATCTTCTCCCACTCCCGGGAGGCGGGGGTCATCGAGTACATCGTCGAGCACGACCAGCCGACCGCGCCGCTGAACACGGCCAAGGTCGGCTACGACTACCTGCGCGCCGTCCGGTTCCCGAAGCGGTGACCCCGCGCACGCGACCCCGGCGCGTGTGATCCTGAATCCGGCGGACGTGACCCCGCGCACGTGACCCCGCGCATGTGACCCGTTGCACGCGGGCCGTGGCCGGGCGGTGGACGCACCGCCCGGCCACGGCCGCGACCCGAATCGAGGAGCGACATGGCACGACCGATCACCCTGTTCACCGGCCAGTGGGCGGACCTGCCGTTCGAGGAGGTCTGCCGGCTGGCCTCCCAGTGGGGTTACGACGGCCTGGAGATCGCCTGCTGGGGCGACCACTTCGAGGTCGACAAGGCCCTGGCCGACGACTCCTACGTCCCGCGCAAGCTGGAGACGCTCGCCAAGCACGACCTGAAGGTCTGGACGATCTCCAACCACCTGGTCGGGCAGGCGGTGTGCGACCACCCGATCGACGAGCGGCACCAGGCCATCCTGCCCGCGCGGATCTGGGGCGACGGCGAGCCGGAGGGGGTGCGGCGGCGCGCCGCCGAGGAGATCAAGGACACCGCCCGGGCGGCGGCCAAGCTGGGCGTGAACACGGTGGTCGGGTTCACCGGCTCGTCGATCTGGCACACCGTGGCGATGTTCCCGCCGGTGCCGCCCGCGATGATCGAGCGCGGGTACGCGGACTTCGCCGAGCGGTGGAACCCGATCCTGGACGTGTTCGACGAGGTCGGGGTGCGGTTCGCGCTGGAGGTCCACCCCAGCGAGATCGCCTACGACCACTGGTCGACGGTGCGGACGCTGGAGGCGATCGGGCACCGGCCCGCGTTCGGCCTCAACTGGGACCCCTCGCACATGGTCTGGCAGGACATCGACCCGGTGAACTTCCTGCTCGAGTTCAGCGACCGCATCTACCACGTGGACTGCAAGGACACCAAGGTACGGCGGGCCGACGGGCGCCGCGGCCGGCTCGGCTCCCACCTGCCGTGGGCCGACCCGCGGCGCGGCTGGGACTTCATCTCCACCGGCCGCGGGGACGTGCCGTGGGAGGACTGCTTCCGCGCCCTCAACACCATCGGCTACGACGGGCCCGTGTCCATCGAGTGGGAGGACGCGGGGATGGACCGGCTGATGGGCGCGCCCGAGGCCCTGCAGATCGTCCGGCGGCTGGCCGAGATCGAGCCGCCCGCCGCCGCGTTCGACGCCGCCTTCGGAGGCTCGGACGACTAGCGGGACCACGCGGAGGACCGCCGGAACGACGGAGCGGCCGCGCTCCATGCGCCGAGGCGCATGATGTCGCGCGGCCGCGTCGCCCGCCCGGCTCGTGGCGCGGGTCAGCGGACGGGGGCGCGCTCGTAGAGCCGCCGCGCCCACAGGAAGCACGCCACCGTCCCGCCCGCGCACCAGGCCACGGCCAGCGCGCCGTTGTGACCGATCTCGGTGCCGAGCAGCAGCCCCCGCAGGGTCTCGATGACAGGGGTGAACGGCTGGTAGTCGGCGAACCAGCGCAGCCAGTCCGGCATCGAGTCGGTAGGGACGAAACCGCTGCCCAGGAACGGCAGGAGTGTCAGCGGCATGGGCGCGTTGCTGGCGCTCTCGACGCTCTTGGACTGGGCGCCCAGCGCCACCGACAGCCAGGTCAGCGCCAGGCTGATCAGCACGAGCATGCCGAGGGCGGCCAGCCATTCGAGCGGGGTCGCGTCGGGACGGAACCCGATCGCCACGGCCACCCCGAGCAGCACCGCCACGGCCAGCACCATCTGCACCATGCTGCCCAGCACGTGCCCGGTCAGCACCGATGACCGGGAGATCGCCATGGTGCGGAACCGCGCGACGATCCCCGCTGTCATGTCCATGGCCACCGCGACCGCCGTCCCGGTGGCGCACAGGCCCACGGTCATCAGCAGGATCCCGGGGGTGACGTAGGCGAGGTACTCGTCGCGACCGCCGCCGCCCGCGCCGGCGGCGCCGCCGAGCCCGGCGCCCAGGGTTCCGCCGAACACGTAGACGAACAGCAGCAGGAAGATGACGGGCATGCCGATGAGCTGCACGGTCAGGGACGGGTAGCGCAGCATGTGCCGCAGCTGGCGGCGCAGCATGGTCGCCGAGTCGGTCACGGCGAGCGACAGCGCGGTCATCGGGAGACCTCCGTGGAGTGGTGGCCGGTGAGGGCGAGGAACACCTCGTCCAGGTCGGGCGTGTGGACGGTCAGCTCGTCCACGTCGATCGACTCCTGGTCGAGCAGGCTGAGCAGCACCCGCAGCGACCGCACGCCGCCGTCGCTGGGCACCCGCAGGGTGAGCGGCTCGTCGCCGCGGTCCGCGGTGCCGATCAGGCGCGCGGCCGACTCCAGCGCGGCCGGGTCGGCGAACCGCAGCCGCACGTGGGCGCCGGGCACGCGGCGCTTGAGCTCGTCGGCGGTGCCGTCGGCGACGATGCGGCCGCCGTCCAGCACGGCGATCCGGTCGGCCAGCTCGTCGGCCTCCTCCAGGTACTGGGTGGTGAGGAAGATGGTGACGCCGCCCGCGACCAGCTCGCGGATGATCTGCCACATGGCGCGGCGGCTGCGCGGGTCCAGCCCGGTGGTGGGCTCGTCCAGGAAGATCACGCGGGGGTCGCCGACCAGGGTCATCGCCAGGTCCAGGCGGCGCCTCATGCCGCCCGAGTAGGTGCCGGCCGTCTTCTTCGCCGCGTCCACCAGGTCGAACCGGTCGAGCAGTGCGGCGACGCGGCGCCGTCCCTCGGCCCGGCCCAGGTGGTGCAGGTCGGCCATGAGGACCAGGTTCTCCTCGCCGGTGAGCAGGTCGTCGACGGCGGAGAACTGGCCGGTGACGCCGATGGCGGCGCGCACCGCGTCGGGGGAGCGGGCCACGTCGTGCCCGGCGACCCGCAGCTCGCCCGCGTCGGCGGGGATCAGCGTGGACAGGATCTTGACGATGGTGGTCTTGCCGGCGCCGTTGGGGCCGAGCAGCGAGAAGATCGTGCCCTCGGCCACGGTCAGGTCGACGCCGTCGAGCACGACCTTGTCGCCGTAGGACTTGCGCAGCCCGGACACGCCGATCGCGGGCCGGTTCGGGGGGCCTTCCATGGTGTTCCTCTTTCTCGGGGGTTCTCTCGGGGGAGGGGGGAGCCGGGGGTCAGGAGCGGCGGATGACGATGTCGCCGAAGCCGGTGCGGGCGCGCACCTCGACGGTCTCCTCGGCGGGACCGGGACCCTCGGCCGCTTCCAGGTCGCTGCGCACGCTGCCGTTCTGGGACGCGACGTCCAGCCAGGCGGCGGTGCCCTCGCGGACCCCGATCTCCACCTCGCCGAACCGGGTCTCCAGCACGACCGAGCCGCGCACCACCTCGCCGACGCGGACGGCGCCGAAGGCGGTCTTGGCCGACAGGCCGGCCAGCGCCCTCCCGACGGTGATGTCGCCGTGGGCGGTCTTGAGCCGGGCCTCGCCGGTGACCTCGCCGACGCCGATGTCGCCGCTGGAGGTCTTCAGCACGGCCGTGCCGTCGACCTCGCCGACGCGGATCTTGCCGGTGGAGCTGGTGACCTCGGCGGGCCCGTCGGCCCGGCCGAGCGTCACCTCGCCCGCGGCGGTGCGGGCCCGCAGCCGTCCGGTGCGGTCGATGCGCAGGGCGCCCGCGGCGCTGGCGAAGGTGCAGTCGCCCAGGGGCCCCTCGGTGCGGATCTCCGACCACGAGTCGGCGTCGACGGCCGAGCCGGCGGGCAGCTCCACCGTCACGTCGATGGACGGGCCGCGGCCGACGAGCGAACGCAGCCGGTTCTTGTACCCGGTGACGGTCAGGCGGCCGTCGGCGTACTCGACGGTGGTCTGCCGGGCGGCGTTGGCGTCGGCCTCGCTGGACTCGTCGGTGGGACGCACCTCCACGACGGTGTCGGCGCGGTCGCCCGCGCGGATGTACAGGTGGCCGGAGGCCATCTCGATGGTCGCGGCGATCGGTTCCGGGGTGTCGAATCCGGGCATGGCGAAGCCTTCCTCATGGCGCGAGCAGGTGTCCCGTCACAGCGGACGGGCGTTGGACCCAGTGGGTGAAGAGCGGTGATGCGCGGGTGCGGCTAGCGCGCCCAGCCGGTGTAGTGGCGGCCGATGGGACGGCCCTGCGCGGGGCCGGCCGTCCCGCCGGGGCCGGCGGGGTCGAGGGCGGCGGTCACGGCGCGGACGAGCCAGGCGTTGACCGACAGGCCCATCGCGGCGGCGGACTCCTCGATGCGCGGCTTGAGCTGGGCGGGCAGGCGCAGGGTGAGACGCGCGGTGCCGCCGCCCTCGCCGCCCTCGTCGGCGTCCTCGGGGGACACGGCGGCGGGCCGTACGCCCATCGAGACCTCGAAGGCGCCGACCAGTGCGTCCTTCAGGCTCCTGGCGGGCGGTGCCTCGGGCGACGGGTCGGCGGGCGGCGGCGTCACCACGAAGTCGGGGTCGCGGCCGCGCAGGCGCACCTCGACCGAGCCGGGCGCGAGCTCGCGGGTGATCTCGTCCGCGGCGGCCGACAGCGCCTCCAGCAGGGCGAGCCGGGCGGCCGAGTCCAGCGGCGCGACGAGCCGCTCGGCGAGCGCGCGGGCGTCCTCGCCGCCCGTCTCGGCGGCGACGGCGAGTTCGCGGCGGAGGGTGTCGACGTACGGCGTGAGGTCCATGACACCACTATGACGTCATGATGGCGTCACCGTCAATCGGGTGACGTCATCATGACGTCATTTGTGGTGTCACGTATGGCGTCAGAGTGCTGTCGTGCTGTCAGCCCTTGAGCCGGACGGGCAGCGACCGGCGCCCGTTGGAGATGAACGACTCCTGCGGAGCGGGCTCTCCGGGACCGGCGGCGAGCGTCATGCCGGGGAAGCGCTCGAAGAGGGCGGGCAGCGCGATCGCCGCCTCCAGCCGGGCCAGGGGCGCGCCCAGGCAGTAGTGGACGCCGTGGCCGAACGCCAGGTGCTCCTTGACGGCACGGGTGACGTCGAAGTCGCCGGCGTCCGGCCCGTTCACGCCCGGGTCGCGCCCGACCGCGTCCAGGCAGGCGATGATCGGCTCGCCCTTGCCCAGCGTGACGCCGCCGTCCAGCGGGATGTCCTCGACCGCGAAGCGCAGCGGGATGTTGGCGATCGGCCCCTCGGCGCGCAGCGTCTCCTCGATCACGTCGTCCCAGCCCGCGCGGCCGTCCCGGACCAGCGCCAGCTGGTCGGGGTGGGTGAGCAGCGCGTGCACGGCGTTGCCGAGCAGGTTGACGGTCGTCTCGTGGCCCGCGCTGATCAGCAGCATCAGGGTGTCGACCAGCTCCTGCTCCGACAGCCGCGAGTCCTCGTCGCGGGCGGCGATCAGGGCCGAGGACAGGTCGTCGCCGGGCGTCTCGCGCTTGGCGGCGACCAGGTCGCGCAGCAGCTCCTGCATCCGGGTGAAGGCGTGGGTGACCTCCTCCGGCCCGGCGGAGGTGTGGAAGAACGAGTCGGTGCAGCGGCGCATCTCCTCGCGGGCGGCGCGGTCCTCGATGCCGAACAGCTCGCAGATCACCTGGATCGGCAGCGGGTAGGCGTAGCCCTCGCGCAGGTCGACCACGTCGCCCGGCGCCGCCGCGTCCAGCTCGTCGAGCAGCCCGGCGGCGATGGCCTCGATCCGGGGCCGCATCTCGGCGGTGCGGCGCGCGGTGAACGCGCTGGAGACCAGGCGGCGCAGCCGGCGGTGGTCGTCGCCGTAGGCGGTGAGCATGTTGCGCACGACCACCCAGGCGAACAGCGGCCAGTCCTGGCCGATGCCGCCGTTGATCCAGGTCGGCCAGTGCTGGTACGGGTCCTTGGACACGCGCGGGTCGGTGAACAGCGTCCGGATCAGCTCCGGGTCGCTGACCGCCCACGCCTGGACGCCGCCGGGAAGCTCGACTCGCGTCGCTGGCCCGCGCTCGCGGATACGGGCGGACTCACCGTGCAGGTCGCTGCCGGTGGGATCGATGACAAGGGGGGCGACTGCGGAAGACTGCATCGTCCTCTCCTGAACGCATGGGGGAAGGGAGCGCGCGGCCCCGGCACCGGGCCGGGGCGAGCACCCCACGCACCCTAACCACGTCTTGATCATCTGTCAGGGACGCCGCGCGACTCGGCGGCTCCGAAAACCGGGCTCCGGTCGTCCGTGAACCCCCTGACGGTGACGGATCACAGGCGCGGGCCGACCGCGCGCCGCGCGAGCATCCGCCGCTTGGCCCCATGCCGCAGATCCGGCACGTCCTGCTGGTCGACAACGGTGAAATCGGCGGGCAGCAGCGTGGCGGGCTCGCCCGGGGCCAGGCACCACTCGGCGGGCAGCCCGGAGCGCACGCGCCGCGCCTCGGCCGTGAACGCCTCCCAGCCGAGCAGCCCGCCGGGCGCCACGGCCGCCGCCGCGGGACCGAACACCGCCCGGTCCCAGAACCCGGCGCACAGCACGAAGGCGTACCGCCCCGGCGGCGGCCGCCACGTCCCCAGGTCGGCCTGGACGAGCGTGACCAGATCGCGCAGGCCGCGCCGCCGCGCCTCGCGTTCGAGCCGGTCGAGCGCCACCTCCGACACGTCCACCGCCGTCACGGCGCGCCCGGACGCGGCCGCCAGCAGCGCGTTGCCGGACGTGCCGCAGGCCAGGTCGAGCACCGGACCGTCCGGCGGCGGCATCGCCAGGGCGCGCTCGGCCAGCGGATGCACGGGGAACGTCTCGGCGGCCCGCGCGTACTTGGCGTTCCAGCGCAGCCTGTCCGGATGGCCGGCCAGCTCGGGCGGGACGTCGCGCATGGCCCGCACCCTATCCGGGCGGGGCCGGGTGCCGGCGGCGCGGCGCGTTCACGTCCGGCGCGGCGGGCCGCCCGGCACGCAACCGCTCAGAACAGCGTCGGCGGCTCGGCGGGCACGGGCTCGGGCAGCGGTTCGACCTCCGGCACGACGGCCCGGACCTCCTCGTGGAAACGCCGCGCGAGCTCCAGGGCGGCGGCGTTGTCGGGGGTGTGGACGAACACCGTCGGCGAGCGCCCCTCGCGCAGCCATCCGGCGACCGTCCCGACCCAGCGCCGCCAGCCCTCGACGGTGCGGGCGGTGTCGTCACGGCCGAGGTACCGGACGACCGGACGGCCGGTGAGGGCGCGCGCCCGGTACGGCAGGCGCGGCTTCTTCACCCACGCGTCCCGTTCGGCGTCGCTGGTCGGCGGGGTCTGGAAGAACGCGGTGGTGTCGAACGGCACCCTCTCGGCGCCGACGCCGCCGAGCACGCGCTCCAGCAGCCGTTCGGACCGCGCGTCCTCGAAGAACGCGCGGTGCCGGACCTCCACGGCGCACCCGTACGAGCGCGGCAGCCCGCGCAGGAACCCCGCCAGCGCGCCGAGGTCGGAGGGGCCGAACGATCCCGGCAGCTGCACCCACAGCGCGTGCGCCCGGGGACCCAGCGGTTCGATCGCGTGCAGGAAGGCCCGCAGCTCGTCCTCACCGCCGCTGAGACGGCGCTCGTGCGTGATGGTCCTGGGCAGCTTGACCAGGAAGCGGAAGTCCGGGTCGGTCTGCCGCGCCCACGTCTCCACCGTGCTCCTGGAGGGCGTCGCGTAGAACGTCGTGTTGCCCTCGACCGCGTTGCACCAGCTCGCGTACGCGCGCAGGCGCTCGGTCGGGGGGAGCGGATGGGGCAGGAAGCGTCCCTGCCAGGGCGCATGAGACCACATCGCGCATCCCACGTGAAGCCGCATGGCGCCAGACGCTATCGGACCGGTCACCCGCCTCGGGCAGGCCGGTCGATCCGGTACACGTAGTGGGCGGGGTCGTCGACGGGGTTGTCGGGCTCCAGGTCGCCTTCGCCGACGCGGTGCAGGCCGGCCTTCTCCAGCGCTCGCCACGACGCGCGGTTGGCCGCCACCACGGGAACGACGACCGACGTGGCGTCGGGGTGGTCGTCCCAGGTCCGCCGGACGAACGCCGTGAGCATCCGGGTGCCCAGGCCCCGGCCGGTCAGCCCCGGCTCTCCGATGAGGTAGTCGATGCTGAAGGCGCCGTCCGGCACGTCCACGATGGCGGCCAGGTCCGCCAGGTAGTCGGGATAGTCGGCCAGGCGGCAGCGCTGCACCAGACCGAAGGGCCGCCCGTCGAGCAGGGCGAGCACGTCCTCGGACGGCTCCTCGCCCCTGGCCGCCGGGCCGAAGTCGCGCCGCACGGCCTCCGGCGACGTCTCGTGGTTCCACCAGCGGGCCACGTGCGGACGTTCCAGCCACCGGCGCAGCAGCGGGAAGTCGGTCTCGGCGAGACGGCGCCAGGTGAGCGCGCCCTGCGCACGGTCGTCGGCCATGAGCGCAACCTAGGCGACGCGTCCACCGGGACGCCACGCCATTTCCGGGAGGTCGTTGCCGTTTCGGCAAAGACATTTGTCGGATCGGCGGCGCGGGGCGCACCGTATGCGCATCGGACGACCGGAAGGAAGCACACGGTGAACGAGGCATACGACGTCCTGGTGGTGGGCGGTGGCGCCGCGGGGCTCAGCGGGGCGCTGGTCCTGGCGCGGGCGCGACGCTCGGTGCTGGTGGTCGACGCGGGAGAGCCGCGCAACGCCCCCGCCGGCCACATGCACGGCTACCTGGGCCGCGAAGGCATCTCGCCCGCCGACCTGCGCGCGGGCGGACGCGAGGAGATCGCCCGGTACGGCGCCGAGGTCGTGACCGGCCGCGTCCGGTCCGCCGAGCGCCGCGACGGCGGGTTCCTGGTGACGCTGGACGACGGGCGGGGCGTGCGGGCGCGGCGGCTGCTGGTGACCACCGGGCTCGTCGACGAACTGCCCGACGTGCCGGGGGTGGCCGAACGGTGGGGCCGCGACGTGCTGCACTGCCCCTACTGCCACGGCTGGGAGGTCGGCGACCGGCGGATCGGCGTCCTGGCCACCGGCCCGGCCGCCGTGGAACAGGCGAACATGTGGCGGCAGTGGAGCACCGACGTCACGCTCCTGTCGCACCGCACGCCCGCGCCGGGGGACGAGGACGCCGAACGGCTCGCCGCGCGCGGCGTCCTCGTCGTGGACGGTCCCGTCGCGGCGCTCGAGGTCCACGACGACAGGCTCACCGGCGTGCGGCTGGAGTCCGGCGAGGTCGTCCCGCTCGACGCGCTCGTCGTCGCGCCCCGCTTCACCGCCCGCGCGGGCGTGCTGGAGTCCCTCGGGCTCGAGCCGGCCGAGGTCGAGCGGCACGGCCACGTCATCGGCACCCAGGTTCCCGCCGACGCGACCGGGGCCACGCCC
This sequence comes from Actinomadura miaoliensis, assembly GCF_039536785.1. Taxonomy (NCBI): domain Bacteria; kingdom Bacillati; phylum Actinomycetota; class Actinomycetes; order Streptosporangiales; family Thermomonosporaceae; genus Actinomadura; species Actinomadura miaoliensis. Next base: position 258,767 of record NZ_BAAAZG010000016.1, on the reverse strand, counting down.
GTGCCCGGCGTGTGGGTGGCGGGCAACGTGGCCGACGTGACCGCCAACGTGATCATCTCCGCGGCGCAGGGGGCCGGCGCCGCGGCGGCCGTCAACGCCGACCTGATCGCCGAGGACACCCGCGACGCCGTCGGCGCCTACCGGGAGCGGGTGCGCGCGGTGCTGGCGGAGGACGCCTGGGACGAGCGCTACCGGAACAGCTCGGCGCTGTGGAGCGGGCAGCCGAACCCGCAGCTCGTCGCCGAGGCCGCCGCGCTGACCCCCGGCCGCGCGCTGGACGCGGGCTGCGGCGAGGGCGCCGACGCGGTATGGCTCGCCGGGCGTGGCTGGCAGGTCACGGCCCTCGACTTCTCCGCCGCCGCGCTGGACCGCGCCGCCGGCCACGCCGAGGCGGCGGGCGTCGCCGACCGCATCGCCTGGACGCACGCCGACCTGCGCGAACACACGCCCGCCGAACGCGCCTACGACCTGGTGTCGGCGCAGTACGTCCACGCGCCGCCCGCGACCCGGCGGGACCTGTTCGCCCGGCTGGCGGCCGCCGTCGCACCCGGCGGCACGCTGCTGATCGTCGGGCACCACCCGCTCGACCTGCGCACCGGCGTCCGCCCGATGGGCTTCCCGGACCTGATGTACGACGCGGCGGAACCGGCGTCCGCGCTGGACCCCGGCGAGTGGGAGGTGCTGGTCGCCGAGACCCGCCCCCGCGCCGCCGTGAACTCCGAGGGGCGGGACGTCACCGTGTACGACGCCGTCCTGGCCGCCCGCCGCCGCGCCTGAAAAATACGCCGGGCCGAGGGCGGACGAATTCGGCGGAACACGAGGTGAAAATGTACGCTGAATTTCTGTAGGGTCGCCTCCATGCCGCTGCGATACATCGGATCCGGGCCGTACTGTTACGCCAACTCCCTGGCGATGGTGCTTGGCGCTGAGGCGCCCGAGCCGGCCGTGATAGAAATGCTGACCGGCTCCCCGTTCGGCATGCAAATGGCCGACGGCCGCACACCTTTTTTCGACCCGCCGGGCTGGAACCCCGGCATCGGCCTGGACGCGGCCGTCGAGCTCCTCGGCTGGACCTGCGAGCGCGGCGCCGCGGGAACGGCCGCGCGAGCGCGCGACCGGCTGCGTGACACCGGCCCGGCCCGCCCCCTGCTGGCCGGGCCGGTCGAACTCGGGCTGCTGTCGCACCGACCCGCATCGGGCACCGCCATCGGCGCGGACCATTTCGTCGTGGTCATCGGCGCCGACGACGAGACCGTGCTTTTCCACGACCCGCAGGGCCACCCCTACGCGACGATTCCCGTCGACGATTTCCTCGCCGCCTGGCGCGCCGACTCCATCGATTATCCGTGCGAGCCGTTCACCATGCGGACCGATTTCCGCCGCACGGCGCACGTCGACACGGAAACGGCGCTGCGCCGCTCGCTGGACGCGGCGCGGCGCTGGCTCGCCGCCCGCGACGCCGGTTCGCCGGGCGGAGCGGCGGCCGCCGCCGAACGGCTGGCCGAGCTTCTGGAGACCGGACGGCTCGAGCCCTGGCAGCGCGACCATCTGGTGCACTTCGCGGTCCGCGTGGGCGCGCGCAGGCTCGCCGACGCCGCCGTCCTGCTCGCCGGGATCGGACGGGGCGCCGCCGCCCGGATCGCCGAGCGGCAGGCGCGCCTGGTCGGCGCGTTGCAGTATCCGCTCGTCAGCGGCGACGACGCGGCCGCGGCCGGGACGCTGCGAGCGCTCGCCCCCACGTACGCCCACCTCGCCGATGCCCTGACAACGGCCTAGTCTGTGATCACTGAGTTCGTCAGTATTCGTCAGGATTGCCGTAGATATCCCGGCAGGAGGCCGTGCCATGGCAGAGGACATCCCCAGCGCCCCGGACACCGGGTCCGCGCCGCCGAAGATCGACAGCAGCGTCCCGCACTCGGCCCGCATCTGGGACTACTGGCTGGGCGGCAAGGAGAACTACCCGGTCGACCGGGAGGCCGGGGACATGGTGCAGCAGTTGCTGCCCGACATCGCCGCCTCCGCCCGGCACGACCGGGCGTTCCTGGGCCGGTTCGTGCGGTTCGCGGCAGGGGAGGGCATCCGCCAGTTCCTCGACATCGGCACCGGCCTGCCGACCGCCGACAACACCCACGAGGTGGCGCAGCGCGTGGTGCCCGACGCCCGCGTGGTCTACGTCGACAACGACCCGCTGGTGCTGGTGCACGCGCGCGCCCTGCTCACCAACATCAGCGCCGAGGGCGTCACCGACTACATCGACGCCGACATCCGCGACACCGCCGCCCTGCTGGAGACCGCGGGCCGGACGCTGGACTTCTCCCAGCCCATCGCGCTGCTGCTGCTCGGCATCCTCAACCACATCGTGGACGACGACGAGGCGCGCGACATCGTGCACCGCCTGGTGGAGGCACTGCCCTCGGGCAGCTACCTGGCGATCTCGCACACCACCGACGAGGTCGACGGCGAGGCCATGCACGAGGCCACACGCGGGGTGACCGAGAGCGGCGGCACGCCGGTGGTGCCCCGTTCGGCGGCGCAGCTGCGGACGTTCTTCGAGGACGTGGAGCTGCTGGAGCCCGGCGTGGTGTCGTGCTCCAGGTGGCGGCCCGAGGCCACCCCCTGGGGCGAGCCCCCCGAGTTCGCCCACTTCTGCGGCGTCGGCCGCAAGCCGTAGCGGCCACGCCCCTCCCACCTCCCACTTCCTGCGGCCGTGCCGTGACGGCCGTCCGGACGCCCCGAACCTGCGGCCCGACGACCACGACCCAGGTTGGGCGCCACCGCGAAGCCGCATAGGCTGCGTCGCCGCGGCCGCGCGGCGACGCAGCCGACCTGGGGAGCACCGCTTCTCCGCGACGAACGAGCCCGGTGGGCGGTCGCCGCGGTCCCGACGGCCGCGGCCATGTCGGAACGAAGGAGTGGTGAATGAGCGACTCGGTGATGTCGGGGCTGGTGGCGGCGCTGGTGGGCGCACTGGTCGTGTGCGTGGGCGTGCTGGGCTGGCTGGAAAGGCTGCCGCGCAACGGATTCGTCGGCGTCCGCACGAAGGCCAGCATGGAAAGCGATCGCGCCTTCCGGGCCGCCAATCGCGCCGCCGCCCCCTGGATGGTGGGCGCGGGAATCGTCGTCCTGATCGGCGGTGGTGTCGCGGCACCGCTGGCCGATTCCCACACCGACCTCTACGTGCTCGGCGGAGTCGCCGTGATGATCCTGCTCACCCTCGTCGGCGCCGTCCGGGGGCACCGGGCGGCCCGCCGGCTCGGCGATCCATGACCCGCCGCCGGACGGTCCCACGGGGCCGTCCGGCCGCCCCGGCCGGCCGTCGCGCGGTCGAACGGTGGCCGGTCAGGGCCAACGCCTGGAACCTCACCGTGTGATGCGTTACGGCGGACAACATTTGAATTCGACCGCATAACGATCTTTGTCACGACGTGCTTTCCGTGTTGCCCGGGTGGTGCCGATGGCGGTACGACCTTGGGGCACCGTTCCGCCGGGATTACGGGTGCGTGACCGTCAGGTGACGCGCCGGCGGAACGCGTGCTCGGCCGGGTCCGGTCCCCGGCGGCGGGAGGGGCGTCCGCCCAAGGGGCGGTAGAAGAGGAGACGTCGTGGCAGAGGTCGTCCTGGAAGGCGTGGGCAAGGTCTATCCCGACGGCACCCGCGCCGTGCGAGATCTGAACCTCTCCATCGCCGACGGGGAGTTCCTGGTGCTGGTCGGCCCGTCGGGATGCGGCAAGACCACCGCGCTGCGCATGGTGGCCGGGCTGGAGGACATCTCCGAGGGACGCGTCGTCATCGGCGACCGCGTCGTCAACCGGGTCCCCGCCCGCGACCGCGACGTGGCGATGGTGTTCCAGAGCTACGCCCTCTACCCGCACCTGTCGGTGCGCGACAACATCGGCTTCGGGCTGTCCCTGCGCAAGCTGCCCAAGCAGGAGATCCGCGACAAGGTCGACCACGCCGCGCGGATCCTCGGCCTCACCGACCACCTGGACCGCAAGCCCCGCAACCTGTCGGGCGGCCAGCGGCAGCGGGTCGCGATGGGCCGCGCGATCGTCCGCGAGCCGCAGGCGTTCCTGATGGACGAGCCGCTGTCCAACCTGGACGCCAAGCTGCGCGTCCAGATGCGCGCCGAGATCGCCCGCATCCAGCGCGACCTCGGCGTCACCACGATCTACGTCACGCACGACCAGACCGAGGCGATGACGCTCGGCGACCGTGTGGCGGTCATGAAGAAGGGCGAGCTGCAGCAGGTCGCGCCGCCGCAGGAGCTGTACGACCGGCCCGCCAACCTGTTCGTCGCCGGGTTCATCGGTTCCCCGGCCATGAACCTGCTGCAGGCCAGGCTCGAGGGCGACGGGCAGGGCGGCGACGGCGAGCTGCGCCTGGAGGTCGGCGGGCAGACGCTGACGCTGCCGGGCCGGGTGCTGGACGAGCGGCCCGCGCTGCGCTCCTACCTCGGCCGCGACGTCGTCGTCGGGATCCGTCCCGAGGACATGGAGGACGCCGAGCTGGCCGGATCCGGGGCCGGTGAAGGGGGCGGCGGCACGCTGCGCTCCACCGCCGACCTGGTGGAGGCGATGGGCTCGGACGTGCTGGTGCACTTCTCGGTCGAGGCCGCGCAGGTCGTCACCGAGGACACCAAGGAACTGGCCCGCGACGCGGGCACCGACGTGCTGGGCGCCCTGGAGGCCCCGCGCACCGACCTCGTGGCGCGGTTCAGCCCCCGCACCCGTGTCAAGGTCGGCGACCCCGTGGTCGTCCACGTCGACACGGGGCGGCTGCACTTCTTCGACATCGACACCGGCGCGGCGCTGTGGGGTGCGCAGGCCGCGTCCGGCGACCAGGAGGGATGACAGGGATGAGGGTCAGCAGGCGTGTGACGGGCGCCGTCCTGGCGGCGGGGCTGCTGGTCGCGGCCGCCGGCTGCGGCGGCGACGACGGCGGCGACGGCGAGGAGACCCCCGCCGGCGGCGGCGCGCTCAAGGGCGTCAAGATCGAGGTGGCGGCCAAGTGGACCGGGCAGGAGGAGAAGAACTTCCGCGAGGTGCTCAAGGCGTTCGAGAAGCAGACCGGCGCCACGGTCTCCTACGCCTCCACCGGTGAGAACACCGACGCCTACCTCGGGCCGCGGATCCAGGCCAAGAACCCGCCGGACGTGGCGATCCTGCCGCAGCCCGGCCTGCTCAAGCAGTACGCGGCCGACGGCGCGCTCAAGCCGCTGACGCAGGACGCGGTCGCGCAGGTCGACCAGAACTTCTCCCCGTACTGGAAGAACCTGGCCTCCGCCGACGGCAAGACCTACGGCGTGCTGGTCAAGGCCGCCTACAAGTCGATCATGTGGTACCGGCCGCAGGTGTTCTCCGACGCGGGCGTGCAGCCCCCGGCGACCTGGGCCGACCTGGTGAAGGCCGCCGGCACCCTGCAGGACGCGGGCACCACCCCGCTGGCGCTGGCCGCCGGTCCGCAGGACTCCTGGACGCTGACCGACTGGTTCGAGAACGTCTACCTGTCGCAGGCCGGCCCGGAGATGTACGACAAGCTGGCCGAGCACAAGATCAAGTGGACCGATCCGTCCGTCGGCAAGGCCCTGCAGACGCTCGCCGAGATCTGGGGCAAGCCCGATCTGATCTCCGGCGGCGTCGCGCAGGCCACCAAGACCAAGTTCGACGAGTCGGTCACCCAGGTGTTCGGCCAGGAGAAGGCCGCCATGGTCTACGGCGGCGACTTCGCCGCGGCCAACATCGCCACCACCAAGTCCAAGGTCGGCACCGACGCGAAGGTGTTCGCCTTCCCCAAGGCCGGTGACACCGCCCCGGCCATGCTCGGCGGCGACATCGCGGTGGCGCTCAAGGACTCCAAGGGCGCGATGGAGCTGATGAAGTTCCTGGCCTCGCCCGACTCCGGCCGCACCTGGGCCAAGCTCGGCGGCTACCTGTCGCCGAACAAGAACGTCGCGCCCGACGCCTACTCCGACCCGGTCGCCAAGCAGCTCATCCAGCAGCTGCAGCAGGCCGGGGACGCCGCCCGCTACGACCTGTCGGACCTGACGCCCGCCGCGTTCGGCGCCACCCCCGGCGAGGGCATGTGGGAGGCGCTGCGCACGTTCGTGCAGAAGCCGTCCGACGTCAAGGGCACCCAGGAACGGCTGGAGTCCGAGGCCGCCAAGGCGTACAAGGGCTGAGGGCTGGGACGTTCGTCGATGAGGCAACCCCGAGGGCGGGGCGAGGGCATCGCCCCGCCGTCCTGGCTGGCGCTGGTGTTCCTGCTGCCGGCGTTGCTGCTGCTCGGCTTCCTGGTGGTGTACCCGATCGTCTACTCGGTCGTGCGCAGCTTCTTCGACGCCTCCGGCGACTTCGCCGGGCTGGACAACTACGTCGGAGTGTTCCAGGGGCACGACAACCTGGTCGCCGTCCGCAACACCGCGATCTGGGTCGTGGTGGCGCCGACGCTGGTGACGATCGTCGGCCTGCTGTTCGCCGTGCTCACCGAGCGGGTCCGCTGGGCCACCGTGTTCAAGATGGTGGTGTTCATGCCGATGGCGATCTCGTTCCTCGCCTCCGGCGTGATCTTCCGGCTGGTGTACGAGCAGGACCCCGACAAGGGCGTGGCCAACGCCGCGATGGTCGCCCTGCACGACGCCTTCCGCGACCAGGTCACCTATCCGGGCGCCGCGCCCCGCACCACGAACGGCTCGCCCGTGCGGGCCGAGGGCGGGGCCGTGGTGAGCGCGCAGCCGGTCGCCGCCGGGCAGAGCGCGCTTGTGCCGCTGCTGCGCGTCAAGGCCGAGGACCTGCCGAAGGACGTGCGGCCCGCCGCGCGCCCGCCCGCCGCCCGTGCCGGTGAGCTCACCGGCACGGTCTGGTTCGACTTCACCCGCGGAGGCGGCGGCACGCCCGGCGCACCCGACTCCGGCGAGTCCGGCCTGCCCGGCGTCACGGTGGAGGCGGTCCGGGACGGCAAGGTCGTCGGCAAGGCCACCACCGGCGCCGACGGCACGTTCACGATCAAGGACCTGCCGTCCGGGACGTTCACGGTGCGGGTGCCCAAGGACACCTTCACCGCGTCCTACCGCGGCGCCGAGTGGCTGGGCAGCACGCTGATCACACCCGCGATCATCGGGTCGTACCTGTGGGTGTGGGCCGGCTTCGCGATGGTGCTGATCGCCGCCGGGCTGGCCGCCATCCCGCGCGACGCGCTGGAGGCGGCGCGGGTGGACGGCGCCACCGAATGGCAGGTGTTCCGCCGCGTGACGATCCCGCTGCTGGCGCCCGTGCTGGTGGTCGTGCTGGTCACGCTGGTGATCAACGTGCTGAAGGTGTTCGACCTGGTCTTCATCATCGGCGGCGGCGATCCCAACGCCAGCGTGCTGGCGTTGCGGATGTGGACCGAGTCCTTCGGCGGCGGCAACGACCAGGGGGCGGGCAGCGCCATCGCGGTGCTGCTGTTCCTGCTGGTCATGCCCGCCATGCTGTTCAACATCCGGCGGCTACGGCAGGAGCGCAGATGAGCACGGCGAGCCCAGCGGAGCGGCCCGGGCCGGGCACGGTCACCGCCGGCGGCGCGGCGGGCGTCCCGGCCGGAGGAGGCGGCGCGGCGGGCGCGCCGCGCCGGAGTGTGGCGTCCCGGCTGGTGTCCCGGGTCGGCGGGGGAGCGGTGCAGGCCGTGCTGGCCGTGGTGGCGCTGTTCTGGCTGGTGCCGACGTTCGGGCTGCTGGTGGCGTCGCTGCGGTCCAACGAGGACAACACCGCCGGCGGCTGGTGGCAGGTGTTCACCGAGCCGTCCCAGCTGACCGTCGAGTCGTACTCGGCGCTGCTCGACAAGCCCGACTTCGTCGACTCGTTCTGGAACACGGTGCTGATCACGGTGCCCGCCACGCTGCTGGTGGTGGTCATCGCGGCGCTGGCCGCCTACGCCTTCGCCTGGCTGGAGTTCCCCGGCCGCGACTGGCTGTTCCTGCTGGTGGTGGCGTTGCTGGTGGTGCCGATCCAGGTGGCGCTGATCCCGGTGGCCAAGTTGTACGGCAAGATCGAGTTCGGCGGGTTCCACATGTTCGGCTCGATCACCGGCGTGGTGCTGTTCCACGTGGCGTTCGGCCTGCCGTTCGCGATCTTCCTGCTGCGCAACTTCTTCGCCGCGATCCCGCGCGACCTGCTGGAGGCGGCGCGGATGGACGGCGGGACGGAGTGGACGATCTTCCGGCGGGTGGTGTTCCCGCTGGGCGGCCCCGCCATCGCGTCCCTGGGCATCTTCCAATTCCTGTGGGTGTGGAACGACCTGCTGGTCGCGCTGGTGTTCGCCGACACCGACTCGCAGCCCATGACCAAGTGGCTGCAGTCGCAGATGCGGCAGTTCACCGGCAACATCGACATCCTGGCGCCGGGCGCGTTCCTGTCGCTGATCATCCCGCTGGCCGTCTTCTTCGCCTTCCAGCGCTACTTCGTGCAGGGCGTCCTCGCGGGCTCGGTCAAGTGACGCGCGCGGCCCGGACGGGTCCGGTGAGGGGCCCGGGAGGATGAACGGGAGACGGCCGGCAGGCGTCCGGCCGACGGCCTGACGATTACGGAGAGTCACACAACCCACAGTCTGTGGAAAACCTGTGGACGAAGCCCGGGACGCCCCGGGAACCATGGGGGAAGGCCCCTGGGACGCGGAGTCCCGGGGGCCTTGCCGTGAGTCTTGCCGTGAGCTGCGCCGGGGCCGCCGGCGCGGCTCAGGCGGGCAGCTACTTCTCCGCCGGCACGTCGTCGGCGGCCGCGCCGGAGGCGTCCGGGTGGCCGATCGCCAGGCCGCTGGCCGGGTCGAAGAAGTGCAGGCGGCGGGTGTCGACGGCCAGCTCGACCGCCTGGCCGGGGCGCACGTGCGAGCGGGCGTTGACGCGGGCGGTCCACAGTGCCTTGTTGTCGGTGAGCGGGATGGCGCCGTCGCCGTCGCCCTCGGCGGCGTCCTCGGCCAGGTCGGCGGTGTCCTTGTGCTCCACCGGCGGCGCGTCGATCGTGAAGATCACGTTGATCTCGCTGCCCAGCTCCTCGGTGACGGTGCTGGTCACGCTGAGCGGCGCCCAGTCGGGCTTGGCGTGCGCGGCGTCCTCGAAGTCCGACGGCCGGACGCCCAGGATCACCTTCTTGCCGAGGTAGCCGTCCAGTCCGGGCTTGCCGGTCAGCACCTCGTCGGGCACCGGCAGGGTGTACCCGGCGAACGCCACCTGCGCGCCGCCGTCGCCGCGCGACAGCTCGGCGGACACGAAGTTCATGGCGGGCGAGCCGATGAACCCGGCGACGAACAGGTTGACCGGGCTGTCGAACAGCCGCTGCGGCGTGTCGACCTGCTGCAGCTTGCCCTCCCGCAGCACGCACACCCGGTCGCCGAGCGTCATGGCCTCGATCTGGTCGTGGGTGACGTACACGGTGGTGACGCCGAGCCGCTCGTGCAGCTGGCTCAGCGACGCGCGCATCGACACGCGCAGCTTGGCGTCCAGGTTGGACAGCGGCTCGTCCATCAGGAACGCCTGCGGCTCGCGGACGATGGCGCGGCCCATCGCGACGCGCTGCCGCTGACCGCCGGACAGCGCCGCGGGCTTGCGCGACAGGTACTGCTCGAGGCCGAGCATCTTGGCGGCCTCCTGCACCTTCTGCCGCCGCTCCTCCTTGCTCACGCCGCGCAGCTTCAGGCCGAACTCCAGGTTCTGCGCGACGGTCATGTGCGGGTACAGCGCGTAGTTCTGGAACACCATCGCGATGTCGCGGTCCTTGGGCGCCAGGTCGTTGACCACCTGGTCGCCGATGGAGATCTTGCCCCCGCTGATCTCCTCCAGCCCGGCGATCATCCGCAGCGCGGTGGACTTGCCGCAGCCCGACGGGCCGACCAGCACCATGAACTCGCCGTCGCGGATCTCCAGGTTCAGCCCGTCCACGGCCTTGACGCCGCCGGCGTACACCTTGTCGACCCGTTCCAGCACGATCTTGGCCATCTCATCCCTCCGATGGAAACGTTTCCAGCCCACGCTGGCGATAAGGGCTTATTTCTATGGGGAGGATTAAAACTCATGGAAACGTTTCCAAGGCAAGGGTCGTCGTGGAAAAATCGGACGGTGACCACCGAGCGCGGATCAGCGACCATCAAGGACGTGGCGGCCGCGGCCGGCGTCGGCATCGCCACCGTCTCGCGGGTGTTCTCCGGCACCGGGGCGGTCAGCGACCGCACCCGCGAACGGGTGCTGGCCGCCGCCCGCGAGCTGGACTACCGGCCGAGCGCCCTCGGGCGCGGGCTGCGGCTGCGGCGCAGCGGCGGCATCGGGCTGGTGGTGCCCGACGTCACCGACCCGTTCTGCGCCGGGCTGGTCGACGGCGTGCTGGCCTGCGCCCGCTCCCTCGGCGAGCACCTGGTGCTGGACGCCGCGCACGGCGACCCCGCCCGCGAGGCCGAGATCGTCGACCGGCTGGTCGAGCAGCGGCTGGACGGCGTCATCGCCCTGCCCGCCGCGACCGGGTCCGGTGAGGGCTGGCGGGCCGCGGTGCGCTCGGGCGCCCGCGTGGTGTTCGCCGACCGGGCGCTGCCCGGCCTGCACGAGATCCCCGCCGTCCTGGCCGACGACCGTTCCGGCGTGCGGGCGCTGGTGGAGTACCTGGTGGGGCTCGGGCACCGGCGCATCGCCTTCCTCGGCGCGGCCGCGCCCGGCGCCGCCGCCGGCGTACGCGAGCGCGCGTTCCGCGACACCCTGGCCGAACTGGGCGTCACCCCCGACGAGGGGCTGATCGTGTCCGCGCGGCCCGCCCGCGACTCCGCCTACGCCGCCGCGGCCGGGCTGCTGCAGCGGCGCACCGACGTCACCGCCGTGCTGGCCGCCGGGCACCTGCTCGGCGAGGCGGCGGTGCTGGTGGCCCGCGAGCTGGACCTGCGCGTCCCCGCCGACGTGTCGATCGCGATGGTGGACGACGTGCCGTGGGCGGAGCTGTGCGATCCGCCGCTGACCGTGGTGGCGCGTCCGGCCTACGACATGGGCTACCGCGCGTGCGAGATGCTGCTGCGCGACCGTCCCCGGCGCGCGGCGGGCCCCGTCCTGCTGCCGACCGAACTGGTGATCCGGGGCAGCTGCGGCCCGCCCCGCTCCCCGCGGACCGCCTCGTCCCGCGCGACGGGGCGCTGAACCGCCCTGCCGCAAGGGGTTCCGGGCAGATTCCGGTGCGGTCCGCTCGCCGGAGATTCTGCGGCGTGTCGCGCCGACACGCTAGATTTTCGGGGTGGAGGAGATCGATCGTCAGATCATGGGGTTGCTGGCCGACGACGGCCGGATGAGCTTCACCGACCTGGCCAAGGAGACCGGCCTGTCGGTGTCGGCGGTGCACCAGCGGGTGCGCCGGCTGCAGAAGCGCGGTGTGATCAAAGGCTTCACCGCGGTGCTCGACCACGAGCGGATCGGGCTGCCGATGACCGCGTTCGTGTCGATCAAACCGATCGACCCGTCGGCACCCGACGACGCGCCCGAACGGCTGACCCACCTGTCGGCCATCGAGGCGTGTCACTCGGTCGCGGGCGACGAGAGCTACATCCTCAAGGTCCGCGTCGGATCGCCGAACGAGCTGGAGGAACTGCTCCAGAAGATCCGTGCCGCGGCCAACGTGGCCACCCGCACCACGGTCGTCCTCAGCACCCCCTGGGAGGGCCGCCGTCCGCAGCTGTGACGGCACCCGGCCCTCGTCTTTCGCGGCCGCCGGTGTTCCCCCCGGAAACGACCGGCGGCCGCCCAGTCCACGCCCAGTCCACGCCCGGCCCGGCCGATCCGGGCGGGGTCGCGCTCAGTCCCGGGGGGCGAACGCCTCCAGCGCGTCCCGGGCGACGGACATCGACCGCGCGGGATCGGCGTCCGGGCCGGTCAGGGCCTGGTCGAAGTTCAGGTCCACGAACAGCTCGGTGACGCCCCGCGCGGCCAGCTCGGCGATGTCGGCGCGGACCTCCTCCGGCGAACCGGTCAGCGGACGGCGGTCCGGCAGGCCCGGCTCGCGCAGCCGGACGGCGCCCCGGCACACCATGCGCAGCGCGTCCGGATCACGCCCGGCCTTCTCGGCGGCCTCGCGCACGACCGCGATGGACCGTCCGATGGCGGTCAGGTCGGCGCGGCTGGAGCTGACCCACCCCGCGGCCAGCCGTCCGGCGCGGCGCAGCGCGGGCTCGGACGTCCCGCCGAGCAGCACCGGCGGTTCGGGACTCTGCACCGGCTTGGGCTCCATCCGCACGGGCGGGAACCGGTAGAACTCGCCGTCGAACCGGCTGACCTCGTCACCCCACAGCGTGCGCAGCGCGGCCAGGAACTCCTCGGCGCGCGCCCCGCGCCGTTCCATGGGCGCGCCCACGGCGGCGAACTCCTCGGGCATCCACCCCAGGCCCAGCCCCAGGTCGAGCCGTCCGCCCGACAGGTGGTCGAGCGTGACGGCCTGCTTGGCGAGCAGGGCGGGGGAGAAGTACGGCATGTTGACCACGGCCACGCCCAGGCGGACGCGGCTGGTCTGCCCCGCCAGGTACGCCAGCGTCAGCAGCGGGTCGGGCACGTTGCGGTAGGTGAGGTCGGTGGCATCCGCCGGATTCAGCAGCCGCTGCAGCGTCCAGACCGAGTGGTAGCCGAGCTCCTCGGCCCGTCGGGCGACCTCGACCTGGTTGTGCGGCGTCGCCCATCCTCCCGACACCGGCACCGCGAACCCGATCCGCACGGTGTGCTCCCTCCCGCTCGCTTCTCGTCCCTCGTGCCCCGGACAAGGCGACCCTATCGGGCCCCGGACCGCACCTTACTTTGTCAAGGCACGGGGCTTTGTGCACCGCGTAACCATCCCGTGAAAACGTGCCGGGAATCACCATGGCATTCCTACGATCAAGGGACCCGGGACCGGGCTACGCTGAGCCCCGGAGCGGCAAAAGGGAGGTGCGCGGTGAGGCAGGCGGCGGCGGACCTCGCGCAGGCGGTCAAGCCGAAACTGCGCGGCTGGCTGCACGCGGGGACGTTCCCTCTGGCGTTGGTGGCGGGGCTGGTGCTGGTCGCGCTCGGCCCCACCCTGGGCGCGCGGCTGTGCGCGGCGGTCTACGCGCTGACCTCGGCGCTGCTGTTCGGGGTGTCCGCGGCGTACCACCGCGGCCGCTGGTCCGAGCGCGTCGGCGACTGGCTGCGCCGCTTCGACCACGCCAACATCTACCTCATCATCGCCGGCACCTACACGCCGTTCGCCTACCTGATCCTGGAGGGCGCGGTACGGGCGATCGTGCTGTCGGTGGTGTGGGCGGGCGCCACCGCCGGGGTCCTGTTCCGGGTGCTGTGGATCCGCGCTCCGCGCTGGCTCTACACCGCCCTCTACATCGGCCTGGGGTGGGTGGCGGCCTTCTTCGTCCCGCAGTTCCTGGACGGCACGGGCGTCATCGTCGCGATACTCGTGGCCCTGGGCGGCGTCCTCTACAGCATCGGCGGCCTCGTCTACGGCCTGCGCCGCCCCGACCCCTCCCCGCGCTGGTTCGGCTTCCACGAGGTCTTCCACGCACTCACCGTGGCCGCCTACGTCCTGCAGTACATAGCCGTCTCGTTCGTCGTCTACCGCGCCGGCACGGTCTGACGCCCGGCCGAGGACGGCCTTTCAGCCGCCCGTCTAGCCGAACGGGGCGGTCGCGATGAAGCTGGCGTTGCCGAAGCCGATCTCGTCGCCGGGGCGCAGCCGCGCGGGACCGGTCAGCCGCCAGCCGTTGACCCGGGTACCGTTCATCGAGCCCAGGTCGGAGATCATCCAGCCGTCGTCGGCGCGGTAGATCTCGGCGTGGAACCGGGAGACGGTCAGGTCGGTGAGGATGAACTGGCATCCCGGGGCGCGGCCGACGAGCACGCGGGTGAGCCCGTTGCCCGGCAGGACGAACCGGGGCAGCCGGGGCGTCCGCCAGGCCGCCTCGATCCGGGCGGTCACCTGCGACACATGGGACACCAGCCCGGTCAGCCGGTCCACCACCCGGTTGCCGGTGGGCAGATCGTGCACGATGTCGGCCAGTTCCGCCTGGCTGCGGGCCCGAAGCACCTGGTCGACGCGGCGCTCGAAGGTCTCCTGGGACATCCGGCCCTCGGCCACGCGATCGCTGAGCACACGCAGGACCCGGTCGCGCTCCATATCGGACGCTCTCACCGGATATGAGGGCTGACCGTCCATAGCTGTGAGTATCCAGATCCCGTCGTCGCCTGTCCAGAAAAGCCCGCAAGCGAGGGAAGAAAGATCACTTTCGCCCCTCCCTGGCCTGTAGGACGACGTCTCCGGGGCTCAGGTTCGCCCCTTCCTGGGGCCGTTGCGGCTGAGGTGCGTGCCGCGTCCGGGCACCGCCCGGCGATGCGCGGCCGACCGGACGGGCGGGCGACGGGGCGACGGGCGCGGAGGGCGTCGTCCTGCCGGGCGGCACGGCGGCGAACCCCGGCCGGCCCGGGGCGCGTGCCGGGGCGGCCGTGCCGGATGCCGGGGGAGGGCTCGGTATCCGGCACGGCCTGCGGCGGCCACATCATCGCGGGGTGATCAAAGGCGTCGGTGGCTCCGACGCGGTCGATCGCCCCCGCGGAGCAGGTTCCAGTCGAAAGTCAGACCGGCCGGCCCGTCGTGAGCGCCGCGAGGCCGCCCGCCTGGATGAGGGGCGGCGGCTGGGCAGCCGGCTGAAAAACTAGCAGCGCGCAACGCCCGGAATCAGCTACGCGAAGTAACAGCGCACATCGCCAAGGTGACAATGGTTCGACCCCCTGGACAGGTCATCCGTGACTCTCCGGAGGTGGTGGAGTTCCGTGACTCAGCGCATGGGTGATTCCACCGACGGATGGGCGAAATAAGGGTGGGCGCGTGCCCGGTCAAGGGGGCTCGCGGAATACGGGTTCTCCCGGAGGCCGGCGGGGTCAGTGCTTGAAGGCGACCACGTCGGCCAGAACGCCGCCGCGCTCGGTCAGGCGCCCCGGCGACGGGCTGTCGTAGACGACGAGCAGCCGCAGCGTGGACGCGTCGGAATCGTCCAGGACGGCGATGCCCTCGGCGTGGTCGTCGCCCTGCCCGTACGGCAGTTCGCCCAGCACTTCCAGGTCGGACGCGGGGACCACGCCGGGGGAGTCGGCCGTGGCCGCGCCGGGCCAGCGCACCACGCGCACCGGGCCGTCCAGGTCCATGCTCGGCCCGGTGAGCAGGAGCAGGTCGTCGCCGTGCGGGCACATGTCGCGCACCCCGAGCCCGTCCAGGTCGAGGAAGTGGGTGCGGTACGGCTCGTCGCCGTCGATCGGGCGCGGACGCAGCCGGTGCGGGTCGTCGGGGTGGGTCTCGGGACGGATCTCGACGACCACGGCCCAGCCGCGCAGCACCGGGCCGCGCAGCCCCACGTACAGGCGGTCGCGGTGGGCGGCGATGCCCTCGATGTCGACGCCGTTGTCCTTGCCCGGAAGGTGCAGGAACGGCGCCAGGTGCGGGTCGCCGGCCAGCAGGTCGGTGAGGGAGTCGCCGTGTCCGCCGAGGACGGCGGCGGTGCGCTCGCCGTCGCGCCGGGCGACCTCGGGCAGCCCGTCGGCGCCGGCGACCAGGGGGATGCGGGCCAGGATGAAGCGGTTGTCCTCGCGGACGACGGTGGCCAGCCGCCTGCGGGCCTTGGCGGCGGGCTGCCCGTCCTTGATCTTCTTGCGCTTGAGGCTGTGCGAGCCGATCGCCCACAGCCATCCGCCGGCGCGGGCCAGGCCCTCGATGTCGGCTTCCTCGTCGCGGCCCGCGGGCAGCGGGACCAGGTCGGCCAGGGGCACGGTGCGCTGGTCGCCGTAGCCGGTCACCCGCCCGTCGCCGGACACCGTCGCCGTCAGCCGCTCGACGGTGGCGGTCTCGTCCCCGGCCACCCACAGGCAGCGGCCGTCCTGGCGGACGGCGGACAGGTTGGTGTGCGTCTCGGCCTCCCGGCTCTCCCGCCCGAAGACCAGCTCGACCTGGCGTTCCACGACCATGCGCAGATGCTCCCACATTTACGTTGTGATGCTTTCGCCCGGGACATCCCGCACGACCTCTCTCCGGCGCCGCCGCGCCGCCTCCGGTTTCGCCGTCCGATGCCGGCGTCGCGCCGCGCACTCGTTCGACCGCCGGTCCGCGGCTTAGAAATCTACAACGTAAAGGCGCTCGGCTCAGACGTCCCACAGGACATGCAGGTGCGGAGGTTTGCGAAACACCAGGCCCTGCGGCGACGTGGAACGGGCCGGGTCGAGACGCAGGCCGGGGAGGCGGTCGAGCAGGGCGGTGAGCGCCGTGCGGGCCTCCAGGCGGGCGAGCGTGGCGCCGAAGCAGAAGTGCGGGCCGTGCGCGAACGCCAGGTGGTCGGAGACGTTGGCGCGCCGTACGTCGAACCGGTCGGGGTCGGTGAAAACGGACGGGTCGCGGTTGGCGCCCGCGATCGACACCCGGACCAGGTCGCCCTGACGCACGTCGGCCCCGGCCAGGCGGACGTCGCGGGTGGCGTAGCGGTCGACGACCGACGCGGAGGGCTCCAGCCGCAGCGACTCCTCGATCGCCGCCTCCAGCAGTCCGGGGTCGTCGCGGACGAGGGCGAGCCCGCCGGGATCGCCGAGCAGGTGCCGGACGGCGTTGACGATCATGCCTTCGGTGGTGTCGATGCCGCCGAACATCAGCACGGCCGCGTTGGCGACGACCTCGGCGGTGGTCAGGCCCGCCTCGTGCCGCGCCGCCTCGGCCAGCAGGGAGCCGTTCGCGGCGAGCGCGTCCTCCACGGCGGCGCGGAGCCGGTCGCGGGCGTCGCGGGCGCGGCCGGGCGGCTCCTGCCCGGCGGTGATGGCCGACACGGCGTCGACGAACGCGCCGTACCAGGAACGGACGGTCGCCGCGTCCACGCCGTCCAGGCCCAGCGCCTCGGCGACGACCGCGACGGCGAGCGGGCCCGCCAGGTCGCCGCGCAGTTCGGCCCGTCCCGCCGGAGCCATCCCGTCCACCAGACGGGCGGTCTCGGCCTCGACGAACGCGGTGAAGCGGGCGCGGGTGCGCGCGGGCCGGAACGGGCGGGCGAACGGGTCGCGGTGGCGGGTGTGGGCGGCGCCGTCCAGTGACAGCATGCTGGGCCC